>JAPOIA010000204.1 GCA_029979185.1 Alphaproteobacteria bacterium
ATTTTTTAAGGTGGGGCTTTTTAAAAAATGCCTTGGTATTGCTTTGTTGGCTCTACGGCAGTCTGCCTTACTGCGTCCGATACGTTACAAGAGACACTAAACATAGTATAATGAAATCATGAGTAATCTTTTTGCAGCAGCACGCATGGAGAGCACGGCGCCACGGCCGCTCGCGGACAAGCTTCGGCCCCGCCAGCTTTCAGACGTTGCGGGCCAGCCGCACCTGTTGTCGGAAAGCGGTATCCTGACGCGTCTTGTCGAGACGCGCACGCTCGGTAGCCTTGTATTCTGGGGGCCGCCAGGAACGGGCAAGACAACAGTCGCGCGCCTTCTGGCGGACGCTACCGACCTGCAGTTCGTGCAGATATCGGCGATTTTTTCCGGTGTCGCGGAGTTGAAGAAGGTCTTCGAACAGGCGCGCGCACGCAGGGCGAGCGGTCAGGGCACGCTTCTGTTCGTCGATGAAATTCATCGTTTCAACAGGGCCCAACAGGATTCCTTTCTGCCGGTCATGGAAGACGGCACCATTACGCTGATTGGTGCGACGACCGAGAACCCGTCTTTTGAACTCAATGCCGCTCTCCTGTCACGCGCCCGCGTGTTGACCTTCCGCCGCCTGGACGAGGAGGCGATAGGCCAGTTACTGCAACGCGCCGAGGCGCTGGAAGGCAGGGAGCTACCGCTGGACGAAGACGCACGTGCTGCACTCATTGCCATGGCGGATGGTGACGGACGCGCTGCGCTGACGCTGGCTGAGGAGATATGGCGGGCAGCGCGTCCGGCCGAGCGTCTCGATACCGCAGCGTTGTCGGAAACCGTCCAGCGACGCGCGCCGATATACGCAAAGGGGCAGGAGGGGCATTACAATCTGATCAGCGCGCTGCACAAATGCGTGCGAGGGTCCGATCCCGATGCGGCGCTGTACTATCTGGCCAGGATGCTGGATGCTGGGGAGGACAGGTTGTTTATAGCCCGCCGCGTGGTGCGTATGGCTGTGGAGGATATCGGGATGGCCGATCCGCAGGCGCTTGTCGTCGCCAATGCCGCGAAGGACGCCTACGACTTTCTGGGATCTCCGGAGGGCGAGCTGGCCATTGCGCAGGCCGTCGTCTACATGGCCACGGCCCCAAAATCCGACGCAATCTACAAGGCTTATGGCGAAGCCACCCGGTTGGCCAAGGCGCATGGATCGGTCATGCCACCGAAAGTCATCCTGAATGCTCCCACAGGAATGATGAAGGAGCAGGGATATGGCAGCGGTTACCGCTACGATCACGATGAGCCTGAGGCTTTTTCCGGGCAGAATTACTGGCCGGAAGACATCGGCAGGCGCAAGCTCTACGATCCGGTGGATCGCGGGTTCGAGCGCGACATCGGCAAGCGCCTGCAATATTGGGCCAAATTGCGCAGGGATCGGGAGCGGGAAGAATAGCGCACGCGGGTGCAATTGCGCGGTGACGGCCCGGCTCCGGCAGAGTATAAGCGCCGCATGATGGCCACGGTATTCGTATTTCTTGGAGCAGGGATTGGCGGCGCCATGCGCCACGCGGTCAACCTGGCTTGCGCCAGGGTATTGGGGACGCAATTTCCCTGGGGCACAATCAGCGTCAATGTGGTCGGCAGCTTCCTCATCGGGCTGGTAGCGGGCTGGTTCGCCTTTCGCTCCGCCGGTTCGAGCCCGAGCCTGCGGTTGTTCCTGGTGACGGGTATATTGGGCGGGTTTACGACATTCTCTGCATTTTCGCTGGATGTAGCCCTGCTCTGGGAACGTGGCGCATCGGTGCTGGCGCTGGGCTATGTTATCTCGTCGGTCGTCCTGTCCATTGTGGCGGTCTTCGCCGGTCTCGCCCTGGTCCGGGCTATAGTGTGAATTTGCTGCGGCTGGGCAGCGCGTTTTCGGGATGGTTGTCCCGGCTGGAAGGATGAAGTGGTGAAGCCATCGGTACAATCGAAGCCGGGTGGACGCGCAAAGAGCAGGGCCAAGGCGACGGCCGCCGGCAAGCCTGCCCGCAAGGCAGGTAGTGCGAATACCGGCAAGGTCTCTGACAAAAGCCCTCGCAAGGCGGTGGTACACTCGTCGCCTTCTCCGGAAGATCGCGAACTGCCTGCTGCGGCGGTGCGTGTCCAGACCCTGACGGTTGTCGAGGACGAGGAGGACATGCGCCTCGACCGCTGGTTCCGCCACCGTTTTCCGGGGCTGGCGATGTCCCATCTCAATCGCATCGTGCGCAAGGGCGAAGTGCGGGTGAACGGCAAGCGTGCGGAGACGTCAACGCGCCTGGCCATCGGAGATAGCGTGCGTGTTCCGCCCCTGCGGCTCGACGATCCGGCGCTGCCGGCCGTGCGGCGAGCCGTCGATACGCAGGCCGATATCGAATTCCTCAAGTCCATTACCCTGTACGAGGATGCGCACATCCTGGTGCTGAACAAGCCGTTCGGCCTTGCCGTGCAGGGCGGGCCGGGCATCAAGCGCCATGTTGACGGATTGCTGGAATGCATGACGCCGCGCAACGGTCAGAAGCCGAGGCTCGTGCATCGCATCGACCGCGATACATCGGGCGTGCTGCTGGTTGCGCGCACGCGCAAGATGGCCGCTGATCTGGGCGAAATTTTCCGCAAGCGCGAAACGAAGAAGATCTACTGGGCTATCGTTCGCGGCGTTCCGCGTCCCGCGCAAGGGCGCATTTCGCTGTTCCTGAAAAAAGGTCCGGGCATGACCGGCGAGCGGTCGCACAAGTCCTCGCAGCGGATGGCTTCACGTATGCCGGAGCGCGGATTTCACGGCGATCCTGAAAAGATGCAGATTGCCAAACACGGCGAGGATGCCGCTCAGCATTCGGTGACCTATTACACCATCGTTGACAAGGTTGCGCCGCGGCTTGCATGGCTGTCGATGAAACCGATTACCGGACGCACGCACCAGTTGCGCGCCCATGCCGAGGCGATCGGCCATCCAATCATAGGCGATCCGAAATACAGCCTGCCGCTGGCCGACAACGATCCGCGCCGGTCCGATCCGCTTCGCGCGCTGCCATCAGGTATCGAAAACAAGTTGCATTTGCTGGCCCGGCGGCTGGTGCTGCCGAACCCTCGCGGCGGTATTCTCGACGTCACCGCGCCGCTGCCGCCGCACATGCAAAAGACCTTCGATCTGTTCGGCTTCGATGCCGGACAGTACGATCCCATTGAAGACGCACCGGAGTAGCTGATGTCCGATTTTTCCAATTCGACGGCATCTGCTTGCCGCCTGCCACCTTTGTCGGAAGACGCGATGGACGAGGCGCAGCAGCAGGCTATCGCGACGTTTTTCGAAACGCGCGGCAAGCACCTGCAAGGCGTGCCTGCGACGACGGCGCTGGCCGGTCCGTGGAGCGTGTTTATCCGCTCGCCCGAACTCATGACTCTGACACAGAGCATGGGCGAGTTCCTGCGCTACCGGTGCTCCGTCGCCGGACGGCTGAGTGAGCTTGCCATTCTGCTAGTCGCCCGCCACTGGACGCAGGACTTCGAGTGGCACGCGCATGCAAAGCATGCCTCGAACCAGGGTATTCCCGATGCCGTTATTGCAGCCATTCGTGAAGGCCGGCGGCCCGATACGCTGCAGGCTGACGAGCAGGTCGTCTACGACTACGTCAGCGAAATTCTGACAGCGCGGCGGGTCAGCGATACGACCTATGCACGGGCGTTGGAAGCGTTTGGTGAACGCGGCGTGGTCGATCTTTGCGGTCTTGCCGGTTACTATTCGATGCTGGCGCTGACCATGAATGTGGCGCGCGTGCAATTGCCCGACGGCGGCGTGCGCCTGCCGCGGTTTCCCGAATAGTGTCCATCATGCCGAACGATCTGGAAAAAGATTTGATGCCGCAGCCGGGCGAAGGGTTTGATCCCATCGAACTGGCGCGCCGCGATCTCAAATCCTCGCTGCCCAAGCGTTTCTACAAGGAAGTGACGGTCGGGCAGGCGGACGATGGTTTCCGCGTGCTGCTCGACGGGCGCCCTGTTCGCACACCTTCGCGCAACTTCCTGGCCGTACCTTCGGAGCCATTGGCGCAGGCGCTGGCTGAGGAATGGGCGGCGCAGGTCAAACATATCGACCCCGGTTGTATGCCACTGACGCGCATACTCAATTCGGCGCTTGACGGAGTGGCGCGCGAAATGGCGGCAGTCGCGGCCGATGTTGTGAAATATGCCGGTTCGGACCTGTTATGCTATCGCGCCGGGGAACCTGAATCGCTGGTGTCCGACCAGTCCCGGAGCTGGGATCCGGTGCTGGCCTGGGTTCGTGAAACGCATGGTTCTCATTTCATGTTGGCGGAAGGCGTGGTGTTTGTAGAACAGCCGCAGCCCGCCATGGCTGCTTTTGCGAAGGCTGTTGAGGCATTCGCCGGGCAGGGAGCAGGCCTGCCGATGCGGCTGGCGGCCCTGCATGTGGCGACAACGCTGACAGGATCGGCAATTCTCTCGCTTGCCCTTGCCTGCGGCCATCTCGATGCCGAAGCTGCATGGGCCGCGGCGCACGTGGATGAGGACTACCAGATCCGCCAGTGGGGCGAAGACAGCGAGGCGCAGGAACGCCGCGCACGCCGCTGGCTCGATATGCAGGCGGCAGCGCAGATTCTGCAGGCGCTGCGATAATCCGTGCCACCAAAGTGCGCGATCACAGTCCACGCTAAGCCTTTCGTAGCGCTCGCATCGGCGGGTGCCGCATGTTAGATTTTCCGGCGACCAATGTGGGCGAATACGAGCGGGTGAGCGATGAAAGAGATTCTTCAGGCCCTTGAAGAACGGCGAGCGGAAGCGCGCCTTGGCGGCGGGCAGGCGCGGATCGATACGCAGCACAAGCGTGGCAAGCTTACAGCCCGCGAGCGTGTCGAATTGCTTCTCGATCACGGATCTTTTGAGGAATTCGACATGTTCGTGCAGCATCGCTGCACTGATTTCGGCATGGACAAGCAGGCGAAGATTCCCGGCGATGGCGTGGTTACGGGCTGGGGCACAGTCAACGGTCGCACGGTTTATATTTTTGCCAAGGATTTCACGGTTTTCGGTGGTTCCTTGTCGCTTTCTCACGCGCAGAAGATCACCAAGATACAGGATATGGCGCTGCGCAACCGGGCCCCGATCATCGGCCTGTTCGATGCTGGCGGCGCACGGATTCAGGAGGGCGTAGATGCGCTTGGCGGCTATGCGGAGATTTTCCAGCGGAACGTTCTAGCCTCCGGCGTCATTCCGCAAATCTCTGTCATCATGGGGCCGTGCGCGGGCGGCGATGTCTATTCGCCGGCGATGACCGATTTCATCTTCATGGTGCGCGATACCAGCTACATGTTCGTCACCGGTCCGGATGTTGTGAAGACTGTGACCAACGAGACGGTGACGGCTGAAGAACTCGGCGGCGCAACGGTACATGCGGTACGCTCTTCCGTTGCCGACGGCGCCTACGACAACGATCTTGAAGTACTA
>JAPOIA010000205.1 GCA_029979185.1 Alphaproteobacteria bacterium
CCGAATGCAATACCTGCTTGCCGGACACCAGCGTATCGATCACCTCGTTATGGCTGACGTGCGCCTTGAACAGGTATTCACCAGCCTTCACCTTGCTCCATTTGCGGCTGGCCCATAGCGCAGCCTTGAGCATGGTCGGATGATCGATCACATTTTCCTTGCTCAGCTTATCGATGATAGTGACGACTTCGGTGCCAGGCGCAATATAGATCACCTTGTCGGCCGCGAGCAGCCCTCTCTTCGAGAGGGTTCGGGAAGCGAGCGATAATCCGAAAAGACCAACGATCGCGGCGACAAGAGCGAGCGACAGGAGGCCGCTCAACGCCGACAGAATCGGACGCCGTTCGCTGTTTGGCGCGCTCGGCGGCGGCGGCGCAGCCTGTGGGTGAAGTGCCTCGGACGGGGTTTGCAACGCACGGCGGCGGCTGAAAAACCGCGTACTTCCTCGCTCATGCCCCGGGTCGTTGGGCGGCGGCGGAATATTGTCGTGCACTCCGGTCATAACAACCACTCAATCCTACAATTTCGACTGCGATGGAACCCCGCTGGCATGGGGCACATTGACTGGAGTTTCATCGACACCTGGAGCTTCATGTACCCCGCTAGACGGCGCCCGACTTACCGGGCTCGCTTCGCTGAAACTTCCAGGAGAATGCTCTCCTACGCACAAAATCGTACTCTGATATGACGCTCGCACACATTCGCATGGCGACCAGCACACTCTAACCTAACCCTCAATATGGCGAAATATGGTTCAGACCGGCACACACAAGTTTCTCACCTACCGCGTTGCGGTAAACCGGACCGGATCGGGCCAATAATGACTTTCCGATCAAGCCAGCTAGCAATCAGGCAACCTTGCGGAAAATCAGCGACGCGTTTGTGCCGCCGAATCCGAACGAGTTCGACAAGACTACGGAAATATCCTTCGCCTTTGCGGTGTGCGGAGTCAAATCGATCGCCGTTTCGACCGAGGGGTTGTCGAGATTAAGCGTTGGCGGCACCATGTTGTCGCGCATTGCCAGCAGGCTGAAGATTGCCTCGACGGCCCCGGCTGCCCCCAGAAGATGGCCAATCGCGGACTTGGTCGACGACATGCTGATGCGCGCAGCGGAGTTGCCAGCGACCCGCTCGACCGCGCCAAGCTCAATCTCGTCGCCAAGCGGCGTCGAGGTGCCATGCGCATTGACATAGTCAATATCCCCGGCGGAAATTCCGGCACGCTTGATCGCATTGGTCATGCAGCGAAATGCGCCGTCGCCATCGGAGGCTGGCGCGGTGATGTGATAGGCATCGCCGGTCAATCCGTAGCCAATCAATTCCCCATAGATTTTCGCGCCACGCGCCTTGGCATGCTCATACTCTTCCAGAACCACGCAACCAGCGCCCTCGCCCATGACAAAGCCATCGCGATCCTTGTCGTAGGGGCGCGACCCCTTTTCAGGGGTATCGTTAAATCCGGTCGACAGTGCGCGGCAGGCCGCGAAGCCCGCAAGACCAAGCCGGTTGATTGCAGCTTCCGCACCACCAGCCACCATGACATCGGCGTCGCCCAGTGCGATCAGGCGGCCGGCGTCGCCGATTGCATGTGCACCGGTTGAGCAGGCTGTCACCACGGAGTGGTTCGGCCCCTTCAGGCCATGCTGGATGGATACATATCCCGAGACCAGATTGATCAGGCGGCCAGGAATGAAGAACGGAGACACACGGCGCGGGCCGCGTTCCTTAAGGAGGATCGAGGTGTCGTAGATGCCGCCCAGACCTCCGATACCGGAACCGATAAGCACACCAGAGGCAAATTTCTCGTCGTCAGTTTTCGGCGACCAGCCGGAGTCAGCAAGGGCCTGGGTTGCACCGGCGATTCCGAACAGTATGAAGTCGTCGACCTTGCGCTGCTCCTTGGGGTCCATCCAATTGTCAGCATTGAAGGTTCCGTCAGACCCATCGCCACGAGGCACTTGTCCGGCAATCTGGCACGGCAGGTCGGAGACGTCGAATTTATCGACACGGGAGATGCCGCTCGTGCTGGCGAGCATCCGCTTCCAGGTTTCCTCGACACCGTTTGCGAGGGGGGACACCATGCCCAGGCCGGTCACAACAACCCGTCTCAACACATACCTCCGTATTTTCCTGCCGCATCGATCGCTGGCAACGCTGTCCGGCGGCGCATTTGAGCGCCATCCCGGCCTGGCCCGCATTCAGGTGTGTTCAAACCACGCCGCGTCAAGTCTATACGCTCAGCTGAAGCAGGCCAACAAGTCCCGGACACCGATCCCGGACTGCCATTCCCGAACAACAAGCCATGCTTCATCCGGATTACCTACCCCGAAAGGTCCGCCGAGACGGGCGCTAGAAAGGCATATGGGCCGGATAACCGGCCCATAGCAAGTAGGTCTACCTGTCGCCATTTGCGACGATGATCGCACATGCGCTCTGTATGCAACAGGCAGGTGCTCGGCGCGGGAAGCGCGATCAGGCCTTGTTGGCGCCTTCCAGGAACTTCACTGCGTCGCCGACAGTAACAATCGTTTCTGCGGCATCGTCCGGGATTTCAACGCTGAATTCCTCTTCGAAGGCCATGACCAGCTCGACCGTGTCAAGAGAATCAGCCCCCAGATCGTCGATGAAATTGGCATTGTCGACGACCTTGTCGGCGTCCACACCCAGATGCTCGACAACAATTTTCTTAACCCGTTCAGCGACATCGCTCATTTGTACTATCCTTATCCTTCACCGAATTATACGTCACGGCAAAGTCTGGCTGCATTCATTCCGGCAGAACTGAAAAGCTGACCGCCGTGGCCTGACTACCGAATTCCGTTTTGCCCTTTATTTTGGGCTTACCCGATACAAGCGAAATCCCCTTGCTGGAACGTTACGAACCAGCCGGGTTTCCCGCCTTACATACACTGCCGGGACAAATCCTGACTGTCCGATCAGGCCTTTCCCGCAAAATGTCAACAGCTTTCGTTGCATCTGACGGCGTTGGAATATTCCCAGTTGCGGCGCTCGTACCATATTTACCGGAGCAATGCGAGCGCCGGAATTTGCCGACTTAAGGACGCCGCAGCCACCTCCACGCACGCGCCGCGAAGCTCAGATCATTGCCATCCCGCCGTTGACATGGAGGGTCTGGCCGGTGATGTAACCGGCCTCCCGGCTGGCCAAAAAGCTAACAGCAGCAGCAATATCAGCGCCTTCGCCGAAGCGTCCGGCAGGTATGCGCGCCAGGCTTCCCTCGCGCTGGGCGTCGTTCAGGGCATCCGTCATCGGGCTCGTAATGAACCCCGGGGCGACACAGTTGACCGTGATGTTGCGGGTCGCGACCTCGGCTGCCAGGGACTTGGTCATGCCGATCATCCCTGCCTTGGATGCGGCATAATTGCCCTGCCCCGGATTGCCCGTTACACCCACGACCGAGGTTATCGAAATGATCCGCCCGAATCGGCGCTTGAGCATGCCCCGCAGGCAGGCCCGGCTGAGGCGGAAGGCCGACGACAGGTTGACCGCCAGCACGTCGTCCCAGTCCGAATCGGACATGCGCATGAACAGCCCATCGCGGGTGATACCGGCGTTGTTGACCATTATGTCCAGTTGCCCGAGCGCCTTCTCGGCGGATGGCACAAGCGCCTCGACCCGATCCTTGTCGCCAAGGTTGCAGGGCAGGATCTCGACCTTGCCGCTCGCGCCGCCGGACAGCTCTTTGGCCAGGGCTTCAAGCGCCTCCGCCCGGGTTCCCGAAATGGCAATATCGGCGCCCTGTGCATGCAGTGTGCGTGCGATCGCGCCGCCCAGACCGCCTGTGGCCCCGGTGACCAGGGCCTTCATTCCCGTAAGATCGAACATGGTCGCTCCCGCTTGTAAACCGATGCCGGCGGGCACGGCCCCGCCGGAGTTGGCCTGCCGTCAGGCCGATGCAGATTGATAGACGGCGATATCGGCAGGAGTGCCGATTGCCTGGCCGGACGCTTCAGGGGCAATCCTTTTAACGAGTCCCGACAGGACCTTGCCTGCACCAAGTTCATAAAATGAATCAACGCCAGACTGCGCCATACAGGCCATGCATTCGCGCCAGCGAACCGTTCCGGTGACCTGCCTTACAAGGTTCTCGCGGATCGCAGCCGGATCTTTCTCCGGCGCTGCCGTGACATTGGTAACGAGCGGCACGCGCGGCGCATTGATCTGCACCTCGCCGAGGGCCTGCGCCATGGCTTGGGCGGCCGGTTCCATCATCGCGCAATGGAAGGGCGCCGATACCGGCAGCAACAGGGCGCGGCGGGCGCCCTTTGCCTTCGCGATTTCGGCGGCCCGCTCAATCGCTTCTCGCGCACCTGACAGCACAACCTGTCCGCCGCCGTTGTCATTGGCGACCTGGCACACCTGTCCCTGTGCGGCTTCGCTGGCGACGTCCTGCGCAACATCCATTTCGACGCCCAGCAGCGCTGCCATGGCGCCCTGCCCGACCGGCACTGCCGCCTGCATGGCCTCACCGCGCAGACGCAGTAATCGAGCGGTATCGGCCAAGCTGAACGTCCCGGCAGCAGCAAGGGCTGAATATTCGCCCAGCGAATGCCCTGCAACAAAGGCGACATCGCGGGCCAGATCGAGACCCGCCTCGGTCTCCAGAACCCGCAGAACCGCCATGCTGTGAGCCATCAGGGCCGGCTGGGCGTTGGCAGTCAGGGTCAGTTCCTCGGCAGGGCCTTCGAACATCAGCGCCGACAACTTCTGGCCAAGCGCTTCGTCGACCTCAGCAAATACGGCGCGCGCTGCCGGGAAGGCGTCCGCCAGATCCCTGCCCATGCCGACGGCCTGCGATCCCTGCCCCGGAAAGACGAATGCTTTGCTCATTATTCCCTGCTCGACCTGAAATTTTGCCCGTGAAGATCATTTTCGAGTGGCATTCCGGCGGAGCCGAGTCAAGGCTGTCCCGCCGGATGCTGGCCTCAGGGGTAGTCAACGCCCGCCGGATCCGGGGTCAGGCCGGCCGCCCGGATCGCCGTTACGGCGGCGTATTCGTCGCATTCGGAAGAATCGCCGCTGACCCCGGCCGCGCCAATGGCGACGCCATCGGCGTTCAGGATAAGGACACCGCCCGGAACCGGAACGAAGCGGCCGTCGGTTGCTGCGGCAATAGCATTCTGAAATGCCGGGCGATCGCCCAATGCGTCGCGGATCGTGCGGCTGGACATCCCCATGCCAAGCGCACCGCTGGCCTTGCCAAAGGCGATGTTGAAGCGGGCAGTGCCGCAACCGTCCTCGCGCTTGTAAACGACTAGCTGCCCGCCGGAATCGAGGACCGCGACGCAAAGCGGCAACGCATTGACGGACCGGCCTGCGGCGAGGACACCGCTGGCAATTTTCTCCGCCTGTTCCAGAGAAAGACTGGAGGCAACTATCGTCACGGGTGGATGGGCCATGGTTCGAAATCTCTCCTTCA
>JAPOIA010000206.1 GCA_029979185.1 Alphaproteobacteria bacterium
ACTCAATCAAAACGCCATCGACCGTGATCGGCACCAAGGAAGACCATATCGCGCCGTGGAAGGCCGTCTACAAAGGCTGCCGCAACTACCAGGGCGACAAGCAGTTTATCCTGGCAGCGTCTGGCCATATCGCCGGCATTGTCAATCCGCCCGTGGCGCAGAAATACGGCTACTGGCTCAATGATAAGTGGCCAGAAGACCGCGACGCCTGGTTTGAAGGCGCAACCGAGTATCAAGGATCCTGGTGGCCGCACTGGCAGGCTTGGGTGGCGCAGTACGCCGGCGAGCATGTGCCAGCCCGCACCCCAGGCGCTAACGGCCTGAAACCGCTGGAGGATGCCCCCGGCACCTTTGTTAAGATGTAGGCTCCAATTGCGGCTTACGACCGATAATATTGGCGGCAGCCGCAAGCCTTCGGCCGATGGTCTCGCCTGCCAACAGCGCCGCCGGCCCGGTCAGGATCAAATGGGTGTCGCTCTGGCGCAAAGTGGTCTCGGCCAAGCTGCGTCCGGTTGGTGAAATTGCCTGGCCCAGGCGAAGGATTACACCCAATTGGATTGCGGTCTCGATCTCACTCGCTGATGTGAGTTGCCGGGCCTCGTTCAAAACGCCATTTCGCGGCGCGCCGCTATAGCGGCAGTGAACCGCCGCCGCCAGGAAACCGCGCCCGGCGTGATCGAGCGCGACACAGGGCAGATTCAACGCCCGGGAATAGCCGATATAGGCCCTGCGGTCCGGATGCTCACGTCCGGCGACATCAGCCAACCAACTGGCAGCCTGCACCAATCGAACGAAGTGCGGCGGCAGATCGGGAAAGATCGGCTGGAGCCATTGGAATATGATCGCCCCATCGGGCGGGATTCTGGCAGTGGATGCGCCAGTATATTTGCAATAGTCCAACAATGGGTCGCCGTCGGTATTGCCGAAACGGTCATGAACGAAGCCTTCGCGGAGCCCATGCGATGACGCAACCACCAGTCCGGACTTTGCCTGCGCGACGACGCGGGCCAGGGTCAGCGCAGCATAGGGCATAATCGCGCGGCGGCGCTTCGATACGGCTTCCAGCAGGTCGGCTGATTGTTCGCTCATCGCGCCGACGAGGTTGGCCATGGCAAATGCATTGTCGGCCGGCATTGTGTATTGATGGATCACCGGCAACGGGTATTGATTTTGCAGCATGTGGGCCCGCGCGAACGACCGCCAGGCGCCGCCGACCAGGTAGAACGGCTGGTCATGGCATTGATTGAGCCATTGCACCTCGCCCAAAGCAGCATCGATCCAGTTCGCGGTTTGCGCCGGCCCTGCGTCGGGCGGCCGCCGCAGAGCGCCGATGGGTAACGTCGCCTGATCCATGACTACGCCGTTTTCGAGCCGGACCAATTCCAGGCTGCCACCGCCGAGGTCTCCGACCAGTCCAGTCGCCCCGGGAACCGCTCCGGCTACGCCGGCCGCAGCAAGCCGCGCCTCCTCCAAGCCGCTCAAAACCTCAATTTTCAGTCCGGTGGCCTTTAGGGCGGCATCGAGGAAATCCGGCCCGTCGACCGCATCCCGCACAGCAGAAGTCGCGAACGGGCACAGGGCCTCCGGCTCTTCATCCTGTGCCACTCTGGCAAAGCGGCGCAACTCGTCGATAGCGGCGACAACGCCTTCGGGATGCAGCTTGCCGGACTCCGACAATCCGCGCCCCAAGCCGCACATCGCCTTTTCATCGAACAGCGAGATCAGCGCTGCCCCTTTTATGCCATAGACGACCAACCGGACAGAGTTGGAGCCAATGTCGATCACCGCTGCGCGACGCATTGCTATGCCTATCTTACCCGGGAATCCAGAATCTATGCCGGCTCTGTTTTCAACTCTAGATCAGGTGACGGCGGCGATTGATCCAGCGCAGTGCCGCGCCCGGAAAGGCTCGGGTTGGTCATGAAATACTCGTGTGCCGAAAAACTGTCGGATTGCGCACCCGCCCGATGGTATTGGCCATCGGACTGCAGATACCAGCTCTGCGCCCTGTCATTCAGGTTGGCAATCATTATCCGGTCCACAATCTGGCGGTGTACGGTTGGGTTTTCTATCGGCACAAACGTTTCGACGCGGCGGTGCAGGTTGCGCTGCATCCAGTCGGCCGAGGATATAAACACTTTTGCCCGCGGGCTTGGCAAGCCATGACCGGCGCCGAAACAGGCGATTCGCGCGTGCTCCAGGAAACGGCCAACGATGCTCTTGACGGTGATGTTTTCCGACAATCCGGGAATGCCGGGGCGCAGGCAGCAGATCCCGCGGACAATCAGCTCGACTTTAACTCCCGCCTGACTGGCGCAGTACAACGCTTCGATGATTTCCGGATCAACCAGCGAGTTCATTTTGGCCCAGATTGCTGCCGGCCTCCCCTCGCGGGCGTGCGTTATTTCATCTTCGATCAGGAGCAGCAGTTTCTGGCTCAGAGAGACCGGCGAAACGGCGACTTTCTCCAGCGAATCGGGTGACGCATAGCCCGTGATGTAGTTGAACAGGCGCGCCATGTCGCGGCACAGCACGGGATCGCACGTAAAATACGACAGGTCGGTATAAATACGGGCGGTGATGGGGTGGTAGTTGCCGGTCCCATAGTGGGCATAGCTGCGCAACTGATCGCCCTCGCGCCGGACGACAAGCGAAAGCTTGGCGTGAGTCTTGAGCGTCGTAAAGCCAAAGACTACCTGTACTCCGACCCGCTCCATCTCGCGGGCCAGCAGGATATTGTTGGCTTCGTCGAAGCGCGCTTTCAGTTCGACCAGAGCCGTAACCGACTTGCCGTTCTCTGCCGCTTCCTTCAGCGCGGCGACAATCGGCGAATTCTGCGTCGTTCGGTAAAGGGTCTGTTTGATGGCGACCACTTGCGGGTCGGCTGCCGCCTGCCGCAGATACTGCACAACCACATCGAACGATTCGTAAGGGTGGTGCACCAGGATATCCTTGGCCCTGATCGCAGCGAAGCAGTCGCCGCCATAGTCGCGGATACGTTCGGGGAACCGCGGTTCGAAGGGTTGAAACAGCAGGTGCTTGTGCTTGTTATTGATCAACTGCTTGATATCCACCAAGCCGACCAAGCCATTCAGCACAAATACGTCGGCGTCATCGACATGCATCTCGTGCGCCAGGTAGCGCTGTAACGGCTTTGGCATGGCGCCATCGACCCGCAGTTGCACCACATGCCCGCGCCGCCGCTCGCGCAGCGCACTCTCGAAGTGGCGAACCAAATCTTCCGCTTCTTCGTCGATTTCCATTTCGCTGTCGCGAATGACGCGGAAGGAACCCTGCGCGTCCAGCCGGAAATTGGGAAACAGGAACCCCAATGACAGCAGGATGACCTCCTCAATCGCCACATACCGGTCATCGGAACCCGGCAACAGGACGAAACGGTCAAGCCGCTGCGGAATTGGCACCAAGGCGGTGATGGTGCGGTTATCCGTTTCCCGTGTCAGTTGGAGAATCAAGCCAAATCCGAAGTTCGGTATGAACGGGAACGGATGCGATGGATCGATTGCCATCGGCGTCAGCATCGGAAAAATCTGATCGATGAAATGGTCGCGCAGCCATTCGCGCTCATGCGCCGTTATGTCATCGCCATTGCAGACGCGAATGCCTTCTTCGGCCAGCAGCGGGCGCAGTTCGTGCCAAAGCCGTTGCTGTTTTTCGGCCAGTTCCCGAATGCGGACGGTGATCGCTGCCAATTGCTCGCGCGGGGTCATGCCGTCTTCGCTGGGCGTTGTGACCCCGGCGTTGACCTGACCCTTGAGCCCGGCAACGCGTACCATCGCGAATTCATCGGAATTGCTTGCGGAAATCGATAGGAAGCGCAGCCGTTCCAGCAACGGATGACGGGGATTGGATGTTTCTTCCAAAACGCGTTCGTTGAAGGCCAGCCAAGACAACTCTCGGTTGATGAACCGATTCTGCTCGGACGCCGCGGACAGCGCCGCAGCACCATCGACTGAATTCAGTAGGACCTGATCGTCGTTCATCGGTTGGCTCCGGGCAAGCATCATCTGCCAGCTGGTCATTCGCAATCAGGCTATGGTATCTACAGAGCAGTCGCAATTGTCTAGACTGTCATAAATCAATCAAAATTCAGGGTGTTGAAAAGGGATCATTATGCGCCGCATTAGCCTGGTGCGCCATGCAGAAGCCGCCCATACAGCGGCAGGCAGTCTGGACCGACACCGTACATTGACGGAGGACGGACGCGCTACCGCACGCGCGCTAGGCGAGTTCCTTGACCGGGAAAACCTGCTGCCGGACCTGATTCTGAGTTCTGACGCGGTGCGCGCCACCGACACCGCCCATTTGCTGCAGTCCGGCGCCGAGCCATTTTGCCCGATCGTGGTTCTGGAAGGTCTGTATGCCGCCGATCCACACCAAATTCTGCGCCTTTTGTGCGAACATGCCGATGAACCTTCCCAGCACGTCATGATCGTCGGCCACAACCCATCAATCGGAGCGCTCGCTCAGGAGCTGGCCGGCGGCGAAACGGCACCCAGCCCAGCATCCGGCTCCCTGCGCCATTTCGAGCCTGCAACCTGCGCAGTGTTTGCAGTGTCGTCGCAGGAATGGGAAAGCTTCCACCCAAGCCATGCGGAATTGCGCCGGGTGATAAAACCCCAGGACTATTGCAGCGACCACAGCTAGGCCTTGCCTGCGGGCAGAATACGGCTAATCTTTTCGGTAATGCACCGATAGATAGCGCTCTGCTAAAGCGCAGGCTAGGGCAAGGATGACAAAAAACGTTCAGGTCTCAGGCATTGATCTCAACATTGTGGAGCGAGGCAGCGGCCGGGCATTGTTGTTCCTGCATGGTGGCGACGGCCTGGGGCCAAACCGCCCCTGGTTGGAAGCACTGGCGCGACAGTTCCGGGTGATTGCCCCCTACCATCCAGGTTGGGGCGGTTCGCAATTGCCGCGTTGGATGAACAGTGTCGACGACCTTGCCTACCTCTATCTTGACCTCGCCGCACAATACGGCCTGAAAAACGCCATTCTGGTCGGCAGTTCGTTCGGCGGATGGATTGCGGCAGAAATGTTGGTGCGCGACGGCTCTCGTTTTGGCCAGGCGGTACTGGCAGCGCCATTCGGCTGCAAGTTCGGCCCCCGCACCGTGCGCGAAATCACCGATATGCATGCAGTCGACCAAGAGAAGCTCCGCGCCCTGCTATGGGCTGATCCGGCGTTGGGCGTCGTAAACTATCCCGGCAAGTCCGATGAAGAACTGACTCATATCGTGCAAGGGCGGGAGGCTTTCGCCCTGTTTGGTTGGAAGCCTTATATGCACAATCCGCGGCTGGTCCATTGGCTGCATAGGATCAAGACGCAGACATTGTTGTTGCGCGGCGCGGCGGACGGGACTGTCAGCGAAGCTTACATG
>JAPOIA010000207.1 GCA_029979185.1 Alphaproteobacteria bacterium
AGCGCGTGTCTGTGCGCCATGGGTTGGAGCCCGGTGATTACGACATGTGCCACGCCTGCCGGATGCCGTTAACCGAAGAGGAAAAGAAGTTACCGCAGTATGAGCCCGGCGTCAGTTGTCTGAAGTGTTTCGGTACACATGACAAGGACCAGCTTGCCCGTTTCCGCGAGCGGCAAAAGCAGATCAGGCTGGCGCGTGAGCGCGGAGAACAGCATATCGGTGCTGTGCCCCGGCACGCACAGCGGGATGGGTGATCGCATGGTGGCGGCAAGCGAAAACGCGCGGCGCGAGCGGCCCGTTCTCTACAGTTTCCGCCGTTGCCCCTATGCCATGCGCGCCCGGCTGGCGCTTTCCGTGAATGAGATCGCCGTCGATCTGCGCGAAGTTGTCCTGTGTGACAAGCCTGCACACATGCTGGAACTGTCGCCAAAGGGGACTGTTCCAGTGCTGTGGCTCGAGGATGGCTCGGTCATCGATGAGAGCCTCGACATCATGAAGTGGGCATGGGCATTTGTCGGCAGGGCGATCCCGGAAGATGCGCCGCACTACGATCTGGTCGAACAGATCGACAGCACGTTCAAGTTCCATCTCGACCGCTACAAATATGCTACCCGCTACGATCCTGCCGCGGCGGAAGATCATCGTGCTGCCGGGATGCAGATACTTCTGGCGATAGAGGCTCTGCTGGATCGGGACTGGCTCGCTGGAGATGCCCCCGGCTTTGCCGATCTGGCGATCCTGCCGTTCGTTCGCCAGTACCGGATTGCCGATCCAAAATGGTTTGACAGTTACACCGGCTTGCAGCGCGTGCAGGGATGGCTTGCGAGATTTCTTGCCTGGCCGGGATTTCAGGCCGTGATGCAAAAATATCCGCAATGGCGCGAGGGCGATGCGCCTGTTCTTTTTAATGCAAAGGCTGCGTGACGTTGCGCGCCGCTTTGGCTTGTCTTCTGTTACGACAAATACAAACGGGGAGAGAAACAATGGCATATGATCTGACCGGCAAAGTAGTAGCTATTACAGGCGCCGGAAGCGGATTGGCGCAGGCCATGACAATCGGTCTCGCAGAGGCCGGGGCAACAGTGGTTGCGCTGGACGTCAGCGAAAGCAACCTGTCGGAGACCATGAACATGGCCGCCTCGTCCGGCGCATCCGGCAATATTTGTCCGCATGTCTTCGACGTCAGCGACGAGGCGTACTGTTCGGGTGCCGTGTCCTTTGCATTGCGGGAATGCGGCGGACTGCATGGCGTGATCAATTGCGCCGGCCTCGGGATGAACTTTCTCGATCCCGATTTCCACTCCAGGCCGGTCCGTTTCTGGGAAGCTGACACAGTCCGCTGGAACAAGATTATCGACGTTAATCTGCGCGGACCGTTTCTGCTGGCAAAGGCCGCTGCACCGCATCTGCTTGAGCAGAAATGGGGCCGGATCGTCAATGTCACGACCAGTTTCAACACCATGATCCGCGGCGCCAACATGCCCTATGGCCAGACCAAGGCAGGGCTCGAGGCGGCGACCAACGGCTGGTCGGAGGACCTGGAGGGAACCGGCGTTACGGCAAATGTGCTAATTCCTGGCGGCGCAGCCGATACGCGTATGATCCCGAAGGAGTCTCCCTATGACCGTTCCAAGCTGGTCAAGCCGCAAGTGATGATCGCACCGGCTCGATGGTTGTTCTCCAGCGATTCCGATGGCGTCAATGGAATGCGCTTCATCGGCCGCGATTGGGACCCGGATGCGAACTGGCGCGATGCCATGAAAGCCGCGGGCGCGCCGGTCGCCTGGCCCGATCTTGCCGCGGGTGCAAAGGCCGGCCAGCCGGCCAAAATGACCTGATCAGTCGCTCTCGTCCTTGACGCTATTGCGCAGCAGACCGACTTGCGCGATTTCCACTTCGCAAATGTCGCCGGGCTTCATGAATACCGGCGGCTTTCGCGAAAAGCCGACACCTGCCGGCGTGCCGGTGGCTATCATGTCGCCGGGTTGCAGGGGCACTAGGGACGAAACATAGGCGATGATTGCGGGGATGTCGAAAATCAGATGGCGGGTGTTGCTGTGCTGCATGACCTCGCCATTCAGCCGCAGTTGTATGTCGAGATCGGCGGGATCAGCGATGTCGCCCGCCTCAACCATCCATGGGCCTGCGGAGCCTGTACGCCAGAAATTCTTGCCCGGCACGATCTGACTGGTGTGGAATTGCCAGTCTCGGATGGAGCCATCGTTAAAGCAGGTATATCCGGCAATATGACCACAGGCTGCGCCGCGCTGGATATAGCGTCCGCCGGTCCCGATTATCACCGCCAGTTCGGTTTCGAAATCGAACTGGGTGGAGACTTTCGGCCGTATCAGCGCCTCGCCGTGACCGACGAGCGTGTCAGGAAAACGGGTGAATATCGACGGGTTGGGATTTTGCTTGCGATCGAGGCCGGCATCCTGAGCCTCCTTTAGATGGTCGAGATAATTTGTTCCCACGCAGAATATGTGGGCAGGATCGGGGATGGGCGGTAGCAGCGTCACGTCGTCGATGGCATGGTCAGCGGATTCGCTTGCGAAGGTTGCGGCATCGCGAGATGCGTCAGCTGCAATCAGCTCTCTAAGGCTCTTGTATCGCAGGCGTTCTCCGAGATCGATCAGGCCGCTTTCGTTGACGATACCATAACTTGCGCCGTTTGATGTCCGAAACGATGCGAATTTCATTGCGCTTGCCCTCCCGGAAACTGCTTCGCCATACCTATAAGTCCACGGGAGCGTGGGCAAGTGCCCTCGACAAGCGACGACACTTTCGGCAGGCCATAAAACGTGCTTTTATCAGGCCAATTCCGCTGGTTTCACAACATGACCGGAAATACGAACAGATAGCGAGGAACTACCCATGGATGACAATACCAAGCCCTCCGGGGCCACCGGTCTCGATCTCGACCGCTTCCGTTTGCGCTCATTCATCGAGAATCTTCCTGCCGATCAGGTCGAGGTTCATGACGAGCCCGTCGATCTGCGCGACATTGCGGCAATCATGCAAGGCAATCCGAAGGCGGTGCTGTTCCGGAAGGGCGGGCCGGAGGGGCATGAGGTTGTTGGTAACGTCATCGGCAGCCGCGAACGTATCGCCAGGGCCTTCGAGGTCTCCAGCAATGAGATCGCGACGGAAATGCAGCGCCGTCTGCGCCTGCCGCCGCAGCTTGTGGAACTGTCCCGCGAAGAGGCTCCTGTGCAGCAGAAGGTCATCACCGGCGACGACATGGATGTATTGGGTTTGCCGGCGCATCTGCAGCACGGTTTCGATGGCGCTCCCTATATCTCTGCAACTGTCGATTTCAGCGTCGATCCGGCAACCGGCTGGACCAATTCCGGCATGCGCCGGCTGATGTTGCGCGGTCCGCAGGAGACGGGCGTCGATCTTAACGCCCCCAGCGATCTGCGCGCCATCTACATGGCCGCAAGCGCCCGCGGCGAGCATTTGCCGGTGGCTTACGTCATCGGCATGCACCCGATCGATCACGTCTCTGCGACCATGAAGGTAGCCGTGGACGAACTCGAACTGATTTCGTCCCTCCGCGCAGCGCCTTTGCCGGTGGTCAAGTGCATCACCAACGATATTCGTGTGCCCGCGGATGCGGAAATCGTGCTCGAGGGCTATCTCGACAAGGCCGGCTATATCGAGGAAGAGGGGCCGTTCGGCGAATACCTCGGTTATTACGGCGGGGTGAAAATGAATCCGGTGTTCCGCCTCACTGCCATCACCATGCGCAACGATGCCCTGTTCCAGACGTCGACCATCAGTGGCAACCGTATGGATCTGACCGATACGTCCAATCTCGAAGCATTGCGCTGCGAGCTGAATGTGTGGGAAGCGTTGAAGACGGTGGTGCGCGAACCGGTCGCTGTCTATGCGCCTGTGGCCGCCGGTGGTTCGATGAGCGTTCGCTTTTCCCTGCGCCAGCGGTTCCCGGGCGAGGCACGCAGCGCTATTCACACGGTTCTGGGAAGCACCGGAGCCAAGCATGTTTTTGCAGTCGATCCTGATATCGACATTTTCTCCGACCGCCAGATGGAATGGGCCCTCGGGACGCGCTTCCAGGCAGACCGGGACCTTATTGTTGCAACGGGAGTGCGCCTGTCGCCGCTGGATCCATCACTCCACGGCGCGCCGTCCGGCGCCAAGGCCGGGTTTGACCTGACCTGGCCGATGCAGCATGCAAACAAGTGGGAATTGCAGACGCCGGAGCCGCCAACCTATCCCGGCAAGAGTTTCCCCTCGCTGACCGCGGCGCTGGAAGACGGTCCGAAGCGGTTCGAGGAACTGATGGCGGCCCTTGGCAGCAGGGATGGCCGCGAGATTGTGCGCG
This sequence comes from Alphaproteobacteria bacterium, assembly GCA_029979185.1. GTDB lineage: Bacteria > Pseudomonadota > Alphaproteobacteria > Rhizobiales > Beijerinckiaceae > Terripilifer. The sequence continues at coordinate 4,349 of JAPOIA010000207.1, forward strand.
AAATGCACGGCCTGCGCCACAAAGGCCTGAAACGCGATCAGGCCGGCAGGTATTTCCTGGAGAAGTAGGGCCGATCCTTCGGACGCAACGGCTGCCGCGGCTCAAACCGCGGCAGTTCGTCTTTGTGCGCGCCATGCAAGGATATTGGGAGCCCAGGCCACTGCCATGCACACGGCGCTTGCCAGGTCGATCCAGTGCGAGGAGGGGATCAGCAGCCCCGCCGCAGCCACCAGAAACAGTCCCCGTTGCCATGTCGTGATCCTGCCGTACAGGAATTCGGTTCCCTGTAGCGTCATCGCAAAGGCGAGATAGCCGAGCAGGTAACGAAGCGCCGTGACGGTTATGACCGTTACATCGCCCTGTAGCAGCAGGCCCGGTGCGTAGACGAAGCTGAACGGAATAAGCGCCAGCGACGCACCGAATTTCAGGGCCGCGAAGCCGGTTTTCATGGGATCGGCATTGGCGATCGCTGCCCCGGCAAAGGCCGATACGCACACCGGCGGCGTGATGTTGCTGAGACAGGCTGCGTAGAAGACGACAAGATGGGCGGGCACTTCCGGCACGCCAAGTTCGATCAGGGCAGGGGCCGCGACAACGGCCAGGATGATGTAGGAGCCTGTCGTGCTCTAGCCCATGCCGATGATGATGGAAATGACCGTCACCAGCACCACGGTCAGGAACAGGCTGCCGCCGGCAAATTCGACCAGCACTGCCGAGAACTTTAGACCGAGGCCCGACAGCACGATACCGCCGATGATGATGCCGAGCGCGCCGATGGCCGCCCCGGCGGATGTGTTGTTGTGCCCGCCGGAGGCCATAGCCGCAAAGACATCCTTCGGCATCATGCGCGTAGCCTTGTGCCGCCATGACAGCACGAAGGTTGCAACAATGCCCCAGAAGGCTCCGTACTCCGGCGAGTAACCGCGGAAGAGCAGGCCGAGTACCACGATCAGCGGCACGAAGAAGTGCCAGCCGCGCTTCAGTACTTCACGGGTGGAAGGTATTTCCTCTTCCGGCAT
>JAPOIA010000208.1 GCA_029979185.1 Alphaproteobacteria bacterium
ACGATGCGGTTGGGGTGGGCGGTGTTGATGCCGGCAAATTCGAGCCCGCGGCCGAAGTCGGCTTCGACGATCTCCCACGAATAGGCAAGCTTGCGCTTCGGATTGTCGGACCTAGACAGGAAGACGCGATTGCCCGGTTCTGTCAGCCCTATCATCGCGCCCGGATTGGCGCAGTGCGCCGTGATCTCCTCGCCGGAGTCCAGCATGATGTCGGCAAGAAAGCGCTTGTAACGCCTGATCAGTCGGCCGGGGATCAGCGGGGTGTCGAACTGCATCGGTACTATCCCGCTTTGCATTCATGGCCGGGATGAGCGGCGAAGCGTTCCACCACCGGCATGGCTTCGTGTACCTCGTCCGGATGGGTCACGGAAAATGCAAGCGACAGGTCGGCCGCCTTCGCATTGTGGCGCAGGTAGCCCGCGGCGCGCACGCTGTCGGTGCCAAAGGCCATGATCACCACGAAGGCATAGCCTGTTGCGCCCTGGCCGGAAGCCCCCGTAGTGAAGGTCTTGTCCTTCAGCAGTTCCATCTTCTGGGCGGTTATCCGGCGGTTGTAGAGGGCTGATGTAGCAGCGCGGACACGGGCTGATCAGCCGTCCGGCGGCCCGCTTTTCGGGCAGACCCTGCTGCTTGAGGCGCGAAAACAGCATGTGGCCGGAGGCAGATGCTTCGGCAGCAAAGCGGTAGGCCATCCAGCCGGGAATCTTCTCCGTTGCGTCAGGCTTAAGGCCGCGGGGCAGGGCGATATCGCAGGCCGATGCCTGTCCGCTGACCAATGCAGTCGCAATCCCGGCCAGCGCCAGCGAATGTCGCACGTGTCGGTGCATGAGATGGCTCTCCCTCTTGTCCGGAATGTGTGTCGCATGGGGCGACCCCAAAGCCCGGCAGGTTTGGGGGCAACTTGCCGTAGCGATGGGAGATTCTGCAAGGGCCAGGTGGCAAACCGGGGCGCAAATGCATTCAATTCCTGAGGAAAAGGATCGCCGGCCGGCGGCTTTGCGGCGCGCGCTCTTGCCAAACCCGGTCAACCCTTGCAAAACCCGTTAAGGGAGGCTGTCATGACTGCTGCGCCAAAGACCATTACCGCTGCAATTCTGGTGATCGGGGACGAGATCCTGTCCGGCCGCACCAAGGACCAGAACATCGGCTTCATTGCCGATTACCTGACCGGTGTGGGTATCGATCTGAAGGAAGTACGCATCGTTCCGGATGTGGAAGAAGAGATCGTTGCCGCCGTCAACGTCCTGCGGCATCGCTATACCTATCTGTTTACCACCGGCGGCATCGGCCCCACCCATGACGATATTACCGCCGACAGTGTCGCAAAGGCCGTTGGAGTGTCCATCGGCGTTGACCAGCGGGCCGTCGATCTGCTGCTGACACGGCTGAAGAAGGAAGACCTCAACGAAGCGCGCTTGCGCATGTGCCGCATTCCCGAAGGGGCGGACCTGATCCTCAATCCGATTTCCGCAGCGCCCGGGTTCAAGATCGGCAATGTCATGGTCATGGCGGGCGTGCCGCGCATCATGCAGGCCATGCTGGCGTCTGTGGTTGAGACGCTGGAGACCGGCGCGAAAATGTTGTCGGAATCGGTTGAGGCCGGCCTGCCGGAAGGCGCCTATGCAAAGGGTCTGGAAGAGACCGACAAGAAGTATCCGGATGTGTCCATCGGGTCCTATCCGCATTTCAACACCAGCGGCGGCGGTTTCAATAACCAGATCGTACTGCGCAGCAAGAATCCGGACAGCCTGGCTGCGGCGAAGGCCGATGTGGAAGCCATGCTGGAGACACTCAAGAAAGAACGGGGCGAGGCATAGAGGCCGATGCAGCAACCAGAAAAAGTATTTCCCGTATCCTGGGACCAGTTCCACCGTGACGCCAAGGCGCTGGCCTGGCGGCTGAACGGTTCGGGGCCGTTCCGGGCCATCGTTTCCATCACCCGCGGCGGGCTTGTGCCGGCCGCCATCGTGGCGCGCGAACTCGGCATCCGGGTCATCGAGACGGTGTGCATCGCCAGTTACGATGCCGAAAACCGTCAGGGCGTGCTGCAGGTGCTGAAAGACATCACGCCCAAAGTTTCCGGATCGGACGGCGGCAAGGGCGTGCTGATCGTCGACGACCTGGTGGATACGGGGGCGACCGCCAAATTGGTGCGGGAGATGATGCCGGAGGCGCATTTCGCCACCGTCTATGCCAAGCCAAAGGGGCGCCCGCAGGTGGATTCCTTCATTACCGAGGTGTCGCAGGATACCTGGATCTATTTCCCCTGGGATACGGCGCTGGCGTTCAGTCCGCCGATCAACAAGGCCGGGATCTGATCCGCCCGATCATGCTTCACGCTAAAGGCTTTGCCTTGCGGTGCGGGCGTGCAAGACTGTCTCCATAAGCCTGCCGATGCGGCGCGGATGAGTGTCCGCGCTGTTCTCCGGAACGCAACCGCGGCAGGCACAATAAGTGGAGGCAACATGAAACGTCAGTTTTTCGTGCGGGGCTGTCTTGCGCCGCTGGTTCTCGCAACACTGGGGGGCGCGTCGCTGTGGACTGCCGGCGCTGCAACGGCACAGGACAGCAACTTCTTCGGTGGCAAGCAGATCAAGATCATCGTCGGTTCTTCGGCAGGGTCCGGTTACGACGTGAATGCGCGCCTGTTCGCCCGCCACTTCGTCAATCACATTCCCGGCAAACCCGCCATGGTCGTACAGAACATGCCGGGTGCGGGCAGCGTCATTCTTGGCAACACCATCTATACGACAGCGCCGAAGGACGGCACGACAATTGGCGCTGCCATCAACGGCATGCCGACGGCCTATCTGTTCAAGCCGAAGGCGGTGAAATACGACCCGCGCAAGTTCCTATGGCTCGGTAGCACCAATCGCGACACGCAGATTTCCTATGCCTGGCATACCAGCGGCATCAAATCGATTGACGACGTCTTCAAGCGTACCTTTCTGGTGGGCGCCACCAATCCGGGAACGACGCAGGTAGACTTTCCCGCAGCGGCGGCGAAGCTGTTCGGGATGCGCTACAAGATCGTCTCCGGATACAAGGGCACGACCGACATCCATCTTGCGATGGAACGCGGCGAAGTGCAGGGCATGGGTTCCAATGCCTGGCTGAGTCTCAATGCGCTGAAGCCCGCCTGGGTGCGCGACAAGAAAGTGAACGTCCTCGTCCAGTTCAACATCAACCCCAATCCGCAATTGCCGGGTGTGCCGACCATATTCAAGTTTGCGAAAGACGACGCCGACCGGCAGGCGCTTACCCTGCTGGTGTCGCGGCTGGAGTATGGGCGGCCGTTTTTCCTGCCGCCGGGTGTGCCTGCAGATCGGGTCGCTATCCTGCGCCGCGCTTTCGACTCCACGATGAAGGACAAGGCCTATCTCGACGAGGCTGCGAAGGCGAAGATCGATGTCAACCCGATGCCGGGTGGGGAAGTCGCGGCGCTTATCGAAAAGGTAATGGGTACACCCAAAGGCGTCGTGGCGCGTGTCGTGGACGCCCTGGCGACGGGCGGGCGGTAGTCCTTTCCATCCGCTTGACGCTGACACTTGTAGCCGTACAGCAGCGGTCCAACACACAACCGCCGCATGCTGGCGCGTGCGGCAATGGGATTATTGGGCCGGGAAAGTCTGGCAGGGAACGCCTGAATGCCTATCGTCATTACCGACGCGGATGCGCGCCGCCTTCTGTCCATACCCGAAGCCATCGAGGCGATGCGGGTCGCCTTTTCCGATCTCGCCAATGGCAAGGCATCCAATCCGCCGCGGCTGCGTTATTCCTCCGGAACGGAAGATCCCGAACGGCGCTATTTCGCCAATATCCACGCCGGCGCCGTGGAGAGTTACGGCACGGCCTGCGTGCGCGCCGGATCGCATTTTTTCCTGATGAGCGACCGGTTCGAGGACAGGCGCACGCTCGACAATCCCGACCCGGTAAACTGGTCGGTAATTGTCCTGTACTCCCTGAAAAATGGCGCGCCGCTGGCGTTTCTGCACGAGACCTTTCTCAGCGGCTTCCGTGTCGGCGCAACGAGCGGGCTCGGCGTGCAGCAGATGGCGCGCGAGGACTCGGAAGTGCTCGGCCTGTTCGGCACCGGCAACCAGGCATTTCCAAATTGCCGGGCGGTCTGCGCGGTGCGCCCGATCAAGCGGGTGCAGGTCTATTCGACCAATCCGGAGAACGTGAAGACCTTCCAGCAGCGGATGAAGGATGAGGCTGTCGAAGTGGTGCCCGTGGCATCGCCGCGCGAGGTGGTGGAGGGCGCCGATATCGTCCTGTGCGCGACCAACTCCAAGAAACCGGTATTTGACGGTAACTGGCTGGTGCCAGGGCAAATGGTGGTGTCCATCGTCAACTCCGACGTGATCGACAAGAAGTCGGAAGTCGACGAGACCGTCTTTGCGCGCGCCAGTGATATTGTCGTCAATACCTGGGACAGCGTGGTCGCCAACAACCAGATCGAGCTGCTGGATCCAATCGCAAAAGGGCTGGTCCGGCGTGAGCAGGTGCACGAGATCGGAGATGTGGTGAACGGCAAGGCGCAGGTGCGCCAGACGCGCGACAATATCGTCTACTACAAGAACAATACGGGCCTTGCGATCCAGTTCGCCGCCTGCGGCGCCATCCTGCATGAGAAGATGCAGAAGGAGGGCACCAACCGTGTTATCCCCGACGACTGGTTCGCCAGTGAAAAATACACAACGCCAGTGCGTTGAGATGCGCTGCGGGCAGGCAACATCGGCGGCTTGTGTCGCGGCGTGAGGCCAGCTATTGCTGAAGACGAAGCGGACGTGGCGAAACTGGTAGACGCAAGGGACTTAAAATCCCTCGGACGCAAGTCTGTACGGGTTCGATTCCCGTCGTCCGCACCATCTTTTTGCGCTGCCGCTCGCGACAAGCGCTGGCTGCTTGAGTGCGGGGTTTGGCTGCAACTGGTCCTGACGCGTGTTGGAGTGTGGAATGTTTATGGGTTTTGCCCTCTGGGAGTGGCTGCTTATCGCTTCGGGAGCGATCATCGGGGCTGCCGTGTTCCGGAAATTCTACAAATGACGGTCAGTCGCTTGCGGCACGGGTTCTGTCGCTGTGTCTCGCTCTTGGCGATTTGCCGTCAGCGGGGTAGATGACTGGCATGTTCGATCTATCCACCTTCCTGCCTTATCTGGTTAACCGGGCCGGCGTGCGGCTGGCTGCCAATTTCTCGCAAGTGCTCAAGCCGCATGGCATCGGCATCCAGGAATGGCGCGTGCTGGCTGTCCTGCATGTGCATGGCGCGCTACGCATG
>JAPOIA010000209.1 GCA_029979185.1 Alphaproteobacteria bacterium
TGGGTGAACTTGCCCGCGCGGCCGCCGAGACCAGCGCGGCAATCGTTTCCTATCGTTTCAACGATGCGGCCAATGCCGCGTATCGTTTCGTCTGGCACATCTTCTGCGACTGGTATGTGGAATTGACCAAGCCGGTAGTGCAGGGCACGGACAGCGCCGCCAAGGATGAGACGCGCGCCACGACCGCCTATGTGATCGACGAAATCTGCAAGCTGCTGCATCCGTTCATGCCGTTCATCACGGAAGAGCTTTGGGCGATCAAGGGCCGGGAGGGACCGGCGCGCGAGACGATTCTGGCGCTGGCGTCGTGGCCGGAACTTGCCGGCATCGAAGATGCATCCGCCGAAGCCGAAGTTGGGTTCTTCGTCGATCTGGTGTCGGAAATCCGGTCGGTGCGCTCGGAAATGAACGTTCCGGGCGGCACGCAGATGCCGCTCGTGCTGGTGGGCGCAAACGATCAGGTCAAGGGCTGGGCGCAGAAATGGGACAGCATGATCACCCGCCTTGCCCGGTTGTCGGGCATTTCCTTCGCGGACGAAGCGCCGCCGGAATCGGCACAGATGATCGTGCGCGGTGCGACAGTCGCGTTGCCATTGAGCGGCGTTGTGGATCTGGCTGCGGAAAAGGCGCGGCTGGCGAAGGAAATCGGCAAGGACGAGGGGGAGATCAAGAAGATCGACGCCAAGCTCGGCAACGAGGCCTTCATCGCCAAGGCGCCGGAAGAAGTTGTCGAGGAGAACCGCGAGCGGCGCGAGGATTTGCTGTTGCGCGTTGACAAGCTCAAGGCTGCGCTCGAACGTTTGGGGTAGAGACGAGATTCGCTGGGCTTGCCACAGGGAGGGAACGCATGGGTGACTTGAGCAATTCCCGGGCGATTCAACTCACCAATACGGTCCTGACAATTGCCCTGATCGGCGTGGTCATCCTGTTCGCAATCTTCGATCCGGATGCCGGCTCGGGCAAACCGAAGCTGCTCGCGGGCGCGCTGAGTATTTATGCGCTTTACCTGGCGCTCAGCAGCCTGGTCACCCGCAGGATACTTGGGCAGCTCGTATTCATCGAAAGAGACAAACGGCCGGGACAGTTCTGGTGGTTTTTCGGTATCTATCTCGTCGCTGCGGCGCTTCTGGGCGCATTTTCCGTGTTTTCCTGACAGCCTCCCGCTCATGGCCGCCAGCGCGTTCCAACGAAGACTGATACTTGCTGGTTGCGCGGCGGTGACGATAGCCGCGGGGCTGATCTGGCGTTGCGCCATTCCCGGACTTCCGTGGTTCGCGTGGAAATATGGCGGCTCGGCGCTGCGGGCGACCATGGTCTATTTCCTGATCGCTTTCGTGATGCCCCGGTGCGACTGGCGCATCATTCTAGCCGCTGCCTGCGCGGTTTCCGTTGGTGTCGAATTTTCGCGGTTGATCGATGTTGACTGGCTGAATGCGTTTCGTGCAACGCTTGCGGGCAAGCTGAAGCTTGGCGCTGTTTTCTCGCTCTGGAATCTTCCTGCCTATTTCGCCGGGGCAGCGGCGGGGGCCTTCCTCGACAGGGTTCTTATCCTGCCTCGCAACCGATCGCAGTCGCGTTGATCACTTTCGGTTCTGGCGGGCGATCCATGCCGCAATGGCGCGTACCTGCTTATCGGTCAGCTTCGACAAGGCTGGGGTGTCGCCATGGCCCATTGCCATGAGCGTTGCGAGCTTTGTGGCTCTAAGGTCCTTCATGTCGAAGAATGGCGGAGCGACTTCGCCGTCATCGAATGACGTGTCACCCCTGGTGATCACGTGGCAGGCATTGCACCAGTTCTTGGCCAGCGCCTGTCCGGAATTTTCGAAAGCGCCCAAACTTTCCTGCGCCTTGCTGTTTTCCGGCCATCCGGCGAGAGCAAGGCCAAGCAGAGTGCCAGCGGCAAACACAGCTGTCTTGAAAGGCTTGGTCATTTGAACAGCACCAGGCTCAGCGCCATGGCGGCCATGCCGACGACCATTCCGTAGACCGTTTCGTGGCCTTTTGCATAGTTTCGGGCGGCTGGCAGCAGTTCGTCCATCGCAAGAAAGACCATCGCTCCAGCAATGACACCGAATACCGCGCCGAAGACGAAGTCGGTGAGATAGTTCGCCAGCACGGTATAGCCCACAACGGCTCCGAAAGGCTCGGCAAGCCCCGACAGGACAGTGGCCCAGACCGCTTTGGATTTCGAGCCGGTGGCGTAATAGACAGGAATGGCGATGGAGACACCCTCAGGAATGTTGTGTATCGCGATGGCGAAGGCCAAAGGCGCGCCGATCACCGGATTATCGAGTGTGGCAAAGAATGTCGCGAGACCTTCCGGTAGGTTGTGGGCGGTTATCCCCAGCGCAGCCATCAGACCGACACGGGCGACGAGCCGCCTGTCTGCCGGTTTTGCTGCCAGCTGGTCCGCCGGATTCGCAGCTGCGGTCGCTTCATATGCCAGCGGCCCGCCGTCGGCGATGTCCTGGGCACGGTGACGCACATCCTCTTCCGCCATGCCAGGATGGGGGTTGGGCACCAGCCGGTCCAGCAGCACCAGCAGCGCCACACCGACGAAGAAGAACAGCGTGGCCCAGGCGTAGCCGATCTTCGGTCCCGCGGCTTTTTCAAACGCCAGATTTGCCTTCACGAAAATTTCGACCAGCGACACATAAACCATCGCCCCCGCGGAAAATGCGAGGCCAAACGCCAGCAGGCGCGTGTTCGTTTCCCGCGCAAAAATCACCATCAGGCTGCCGAGTACGGTGGCGAGCCCCGCTCCGACGGATATGGCCAGAGCCAATTGTACGGTGGGAGACGTGAAATCCATGTGTTTCAGACCTATAAGGCGGTTCGAGGCAGCAGAGGGCAGGTGGTCGGCTTTGGCTCAAATGTAGCACAAGCTATAAATATTAGGCTAGTAGAAATGCGAGGCCTGCGGCGAAAGCGCTGAGGCTGGTTTCAGCGGTTTCAGGACGTCTCAATTTGGCGTTCGCGAGGGGGCTCGGGAAAGCAGGCCTGCTTGGTGCCGCCCTTAAATGTTGCAGCGGTGCAACAGTTGCAATTTCATTTGCGAGAGCCCCCGGAAAGGCGCGCAGGGTGCCGCTTTTGTGCCATAAACCGCACGCTTATCTGGTTTTCTCATGGGTCGGGTACCGGTCATCTGCGATTTTTAACCTTGCTGTTCTAGCATTCAGGTCGGTGGCGGAAGGATACGGGTGCCGTGCGGTTGCAGAACCGGGTAGGCGTCGTGCAATGACGCTGAAAGCGTAAATACAGACTGGTTGACTTGATGGACTCGAAAGCATTCGACAAGGCGAAACTGCCGAGCAGGCACGTTACGGAAGGCCCGGCCCGGGCGCCGCACAGATCCTACCTTTACGCGATGGGACTGACCCGCGACGAGATCCATCAGCCGCTCGTGGGCGTGGCTTCAGCCTGGAACGAGGCTGCCCCCTGCAACATTTCCCTGATGCGCCAGGCGCAGGCTGTAAAGAAGGGCGTTGCGGCAGCCGGCGGCACGCCGCGCGAATTCTGCACGATCACCGTTACCGATGGTATCGCCATGGGCCACCAGGGAATGAAGGCATCCCTGGTTTCGCGCGAGGTGATTGCCGATTCCGTCGAATTGACCATGCGCGGGCATTGCTACGACGCACTGGTTGGACTTGCCGGTTGTGACAAGTCGCTGCCGGGCATGATGATGGCGATGGCGCGTCTGAACGTCCCTTCGGTCTTCATTTATGGCGGTTCGATTCTGCCCGGCACGTTCCGTGGACAGCCGGTGACAGTGCAGGATCTGTTCGAAGCGGTCGGCAAGCATTCGGTCGGCGAGATGAGCGACGAGGATCTCGAGGAACTGGAAAATGTCGCCTGTCCGTCCGCCGGCGCGTGCGGCGCCCAGTTCACCGCCAACACGATGGCGACGGTTTCGGAGGCTATCGGTCTTGCCCTGCCGTATTCTGCAGGTGCGCCGGCTCCCTACGAAATCCGCGACAAGTTCTGCTTCACGGCAGGCGAAGTGGTCATGGAACTGATCGCCCAGAATATTCGTCCACGCGATATCCTTACGCGCAAAGCCTTCGAGAATGCAGCAACCGTGGTGGCAGCCTCGGGTGGTTCAACCAATGCGGCGTTGCATCTGCCAGCATTGGCGCATGAATGCGGCATCAAGTTCGACCTGTTCGATGTCGCCGAGATTTTCCATCGCACCCCATACATCGCCGATTTGAAGCCGGGCGGAAAATACGTCGCCAAGGACATGTTCGAAGTTGGCGGTATCCCGTTGATGATGAAGACGCTTCTCGATCACGGGTTTCTTCATGGCGATTGTGTGACCGTTACAGGCCGTACAATTGCCGAAAATCTGGCCAATGTTAAGTGGAACGAGCATCAGGACGTTGTCTATCCGGCAGACAAGCCGATCACCAGGACCGGCGGCGTTGTCGGGCTGAAGGGCAACCTGGCTCCTGAAGGCGCGATCGTGAAGGTTGCCGGCATGCCGCAATCGGCACAACGCTTCCGCGGGCCGGCCCGGGTGTTCGATACGGAAGAAAAGGCTTTCGAAGCCGTTTCGAAGAAGCAGTACAAGGAAGGCGACGTGCTGGTCATTCGCTACGAAGGTCCAAAGGGCGGTCCGGGCATGCGTGAAATGCTTGCGACAACTGCGGCCTTGTACGGACAGGGTATGGGCACGAAGGTTGCGTTGATAACAGATGGCCGTTTCTCCGGCGCGACCCGCGGGTTCTGTGTCGGGCATGTCGGTCCAGAGGCTGCGGTCGGTGGGCCGATCGGTCTTCTGAAAGACGGCGACATGATCGTGCTGGATGCGATCGACGGCATCCTGAGTGTCGAATTGAGCGACGAGGAACTGGAAGCCCGCCGCAAGGAATGGAAGCCGCGCGATAGCGAGTTTGCGTCAGGCACAATCTGGAAATATGCACAAACGGTGGGATGTGCTCGCGATGGTGCGGTCACCCATCCCGGTGCAGCACGGGAAACACATGTTTACGCGGATGTATAGCCGGGTTGCCGGCTTAGTATTGTCAGGCGTTGTGGCTGGTTCGACCCTTGCTTCGGGGCCTGTGCTGGCGCTCGACGGCAATGCGAAGTCGCGTGCGGCATCGGCTGCGCCCCTGAAGATGTTCAAGGACCCGCATGGCGCGTCCCTGCAGGGCGCCGAAGCGCGCAATAAAGGCGACATAGCGACTTCGCTGTCGGCGCTGAAATATGCAGCGGATGGCGGCGAGCCGCTTGCTGCGTGGAAACTGGGCTGGATGTATTCGCGCGGCGAAGGTGT
>JAPOIA010000020.1 GCA_029979185.1 Alphaproteobacteria bacterium
CACGTAGAGGCCCGCCTCGATGATCGTGCGATATTCTTCCGCCAGCGCCCCGGCGATGCCGAACATGAAGGCTTCGTCGTCCTTGTAATGTTCATCGCGTCGCTCAGGCGCAACGCTCGCAGGGGCAACCACGGGCAGGAAGCCTTCCTCCACCCCCGCGGCGGCCATTGCGGCTTTCAGATTGTCGATGTCGCGCTTGAGGAGTTCCTGCCCGGTATAGCGGATCGGACCCGTACATACCCAGGTTCCCATGGCAGCGCGGAAGCCCTGGCTCTTGTCGTATTCGGCGTAGAATTCCGGAAACAGCCGCCGGTCATGCCCGGCGGAAATCACCTCGCCCTTCTTCAGTCCGCTGGCGGATTCCTCTGTCTTGACATCGAAGCCGGCCAACCGGTCTATGATATAGCGCGACCAGCTATGGGACTTGCCGAATTCCCCGTCACTGACGATACCAACGCCAACGTCCTTTTGTTGCCTTACAACCTCGGCAATCGATTCTGAAAGGCACGAGCCAAAGGCCTGCCTGTCGAGACCCTCGCCATCTTCCGCGGATCGAAGGAATTCCGCCAGCTTTGGTGGTCGCACGAGCGAACCGACATGAGTAGTTAGAATGCGGTTTGCGCTCATGGGACTTCTTCCCTCGAATTGTTATGTGCCGTCCAAAAAATTTGGCCGCCAACCCTTCCGGGCGGCGGCCGCATCCTAGCAATCAATCGGTTCGCAAGGCCAGCCTTGCCGTCCTCATATTATCACGGTTTCCCCTTCCGCTCGCCGCGCAGATATTCGCGGATGATCTGGTCGTTGAGCGTGACATAGGGATCATATTCGGGTGCGTCTTCCATCTGGTCGAGCGTATTGAGGCCCATCTGGCGGAAGATGCGCGCTGTGCAGGAAATCAGCCGGCACGGCTTTGACGGATCGGCATTGAAATGCTGATGGATTGTCATCGGCGGGATGTAGATGTAGTCGCCCGCTTCCCATTCCAGCTTCTGCGTCTTGTCCTGCGGCTTCCATTCGAACACGTCGTTGATCTCGACGTCGCAATCCTGATGAATGTCGTAGCCTTTGCCTTCGATCACATAGACGCATTCCTCGGCCAGGTGCCGGTGCTTGCCCGAGCGCGAGCCGGGCGGAATGATCTGCATATAGGCGTCCATGGTTTCGACGCGGGTGTTCATCGTCTCGTTCATCAGATGCTTGAGCAAGCCCTGACGGGACATTTCCCACGGCATCTCGCTGGGACGCACCACCTTCTTGCGGCGCGCGTTGCGGGTAGGCGCATCGCGCGCCTCGTCCAGCAGGCGCTGGTAGTTGCGCTCGTTTTCCTTGCCTTCGAGCCAGGCTGTTGCTTCACCCCAGGCCATATCAGTAGCCTCCTTCCGGATGATTGAAGTCCTGCTCGTCCTCGCGGGCGACGAAGCCTTCGCATTCCGGCGTCACATCGACCGGGCGTTCCTTCACCGTCTTCTGGAACAGCATGTTGAGGAACAGGTACATCGGCTTCGTCTTGATGACGAGTGCGCGGGCCGGCTTGTCCTTCGAGGCATTGAAGTGCTGATGTACGCAATTGTTGTGCACGATGGCGATGTCGCCGGCCTTCCAGTCGTAGCGGATGCCGTCGTGGATCTCGTAGCCCTCGCCGTCGAGGATGTAGAAAGCCGCCTCGTTCACATGGCCATGCTTCTGCGACGACGCGCCGGGAGCGTATTCTTCCAGATGCATGTGGAAGGTCTGGGTGATTCCGTCCTTCGGCTCGATATAGTGGCGCGAAAAGCACTGCGGGCCGTCGATGAACGAATTGCCCTTGGCCTTGCGCACGCGCGGCACGGAACGCAGGCGCTCAAGCTCCTGCTGCACATTGTACTCGCCCTGAAAGCCGCGGACGAAAATGCGGTCTTTCTTGTTGTGGTACATGGTCGCGCGCTTTTCATCGAGCGCCTCCGAATTATGGCCAATATCGGCGCCGGCAGCGCCTCCTTTGGCAATTCTGGAATCATCATCCATTGCACATCCTCCTCTGAAAATTCTACCCATCCGGAAAGCGGCGCTTCCGGCGGAAATTCCGATCCCACCTTTAGACTCCATTGGCCTTGGGCCGCAAGTGGCATCGCCACCAGACCCCGCAGCAACCCATTTGGAGCGGAAAACACCCGAAAACGCGACGATGCACGTCAGAAAAATTGCTCTGGCGCGAAATCCCCGCTATGTGTCCGCCGGAATGCTCAACGGCCGCAACCGGCCCAACGGAGGAACTGCCACCCATGCGTTATATCGACTGCTTCAACCACTTCTTCCCCAGCCAGCTCTGGGACAAAATGATGGCCACCCCCGGCGCTGCCGCCGACATCGGCGCTCGCATGCGCGGCGTTCCGGCCATTTACGACCTCGACCGCCGCAAGGAAGTCTGCGACCTTTTCCGCTCGAAATACGACTATACTCAGGTCATTTCGCTTGGCATGCCGCCGCTTGAAGCGCTGGGCGAGCCGGCGCAGGTCGAGGAATTCGCCAAGCTCGGCAATGACGGCATGGCCGACCTCTGCGCCAAGGAAAGCGATTATTTCTGCGGCTGGCTGGCTTCGCTGCCGATGAATTCGCCGAACGCCGCCAAGGAACTGGAACGCGCTTTCAAGAACGGCGCCTGCGGCGTGCAGATCCACACCAACATCAACGGCAAGCCGCTGGACGAGGCTGAATTCCGCCCCGTTTTCGAAGTCGCCGCCGCCCACGACAAGATGGTCTTCCTGCACCCCTCGCGCGGCGCGTTCGACCTGGCCGACTACAAGACCGAGAAGAAGTCGCTGTATGAAATCTGGTGGACCTTCGGCTGGCCCTACGAGACCTCCGTTGCCATGGCCCGCCTCGTCTTCGGCGGTGTGATGGACGAATTCCCTAAGCTGAAGGTTCTGGCCCATCACCTCGGCGCCATGGTTCCGTATTTCGAAGGCCGCGTCGGCCCCGGCTGGGACCAGCTCGGCAACCGCACGACCGACGAGGACTACAAGACGCTGCTGAAGAACATGAAGCGCCGTCCGCTCGACTACTTCAAGGACTTCTTCGCCGATACCGCCGTCTTCGGTTCTAAGGCAGCCACCGACTGCGGCCTCGCCTTCTACGGCGCCGATCGGGCCATGTTCGCTTCCGACTGCCCGTTCGATCCGGAAAAGGGCCCCGGTTACATCCGCGAAACCATCGCGATCATGGAAAAGCTGGAATTCCCGAAGGAAGACATGGAAAAGATCTGCTTCAAGAACGCCCAGACGCATCTCGGCATCAAGTAAGCGATTTGTACTTGCCATTACAGAAACGCCCGGCATCACGCCGGGCGTTTTTATTTTCAACACAAGTGAAGCGGAAACACTCCCGCTATGCCAGCGTATAGCTCTTGTCGCTGAGATTGATCGAAATGGCGATATTGCCTTCGTTCGCCGTCCACTCGAACAAAGAATAGGTCCGCACGCCAGAGGCGTGCATTGGATCGGCGTCGAAGATCTTGCGAGCCGCTTCCTCGCTGTCCGCGCGGATGATGATCAGCCCGAGGCGCGGGTGCTCGTTGTCGCCCTTGGGGTCCATCGGCCCGGCGGCGAACATCACGCCGGTCTTTTCCAGGTTCACCTGGTGCGCCAGATGCTCCTTCAGATGCGCCATCACCTCCTCGCGCGGCTTCACCGCCTTGGACAGACAAACCCAGAGCTTCTTGCCATACATATGCGCGGTCAGCCCGTGCGCAGCGTCGATATCGGCCATCGTTCCCTCCCGTGCCGGTTGATGCGGACAGGGCGGCACATGATGCCGCCCTGCCTTGTCATTATTGATCGGTCTTGGAGAAGCCCGGACCCATTTCCCATTCCTGCGAAATATACGGCCGGCCGACCTTGTTGCACCAGTTCTCCCAGCCGCGCTCCAGCGTGAAGCCGGCCCGGCCCTTGTCGGCGGTGGCGACTTCGCCATCCGACAGATATTCGACTTCGCCCATGCCGAGCGCCTTGATCAGCATGTCGGCGTTCTTTTCCATATAGTTGGCGTTGAACACCACTTCGCGTACCGACTTGCCGACGATGACCGACCCGTGGCCGCGCATCAGCGACACCCGGCGCCCGCCCAAAGTCTTGGCGAGGTCGCGCGCCATATCCATGTTGGTGACCAGCAGGTTCGTGGCATCGCCAAACTTCGTGCGGATGTCCCAGGTCGGAATGTCGTTACCGATCGGCGCGCACATGTGCATGATCGGGCGCATCTTGCGGCCCGTCACGGAGAACGGGATGACGCTCGGCGAATGGTTATGAATCACCGAAACGACATCCGGCCGCGCCTCCAGAATGGCGCCATGGATGAAACGCTCCGAATAGGGCTTCCCCGGTGCAGGCGTCGGACCGACGACCTCGCCGGTCAGCGTGAATTCCATGATGTCCTCTTCGGTGAGGACTTCCGGGGCGCGCGCGCGCGACATGAAGAAATGGTTCGGATTGTCGGGATGGCGGCACGAAATATGGCCGAAGGAATCGAGCACATTTTCCTTCGCCAATATACGGTTGGCGGTGACAAGTTCCTGCCTGAGGGCGTCAAGATCGGCCATTCAATTCCTCCATGAGATTCGCCCCCGTCTGCAACAGGCAGCGTTCGAAGAGACTTTTGCGGAGAACCGGGTGCGAATGTCAAGCGCTCACAGGATGTCCCTCTTGACCCGTCTCTTGCCACACCATTGACCGGGGCGGGCGGTCGTCTAATCTGTGGCGGCAGGGCGGCGCATCCGTCCAGCCAACAGAATTTGTGGGGAGGCACACAAATGACAGGCTTAACCGTAAAACCACATCTCGCAACGGGTGCATATGTTGCCGTGACCCTTGCGGCAACTACGGCATTTCAGGCTTCCGCTGCGGCGCAGAGTGCCGTCACCGATTTTTACAAGGGCAGAATGGTCACGATCGTGGTCGGGACTTCCCCCGGAGGTGGATACGATACCTATGCGCGCCTGTTGTCGCGCCACATGAGCAAATACATTCCCGGCAACCCGCGCATCCAGGTTCAGAACATGCCCGGCGCTGGCTCCAACCGCGCCGCGGGATATGTCGCCAGCGTCGCGCCGAAGGACGGCACGGTCATAGCCGCAGTCTTCGCAACGCAGCCGCTTGCGCGCGTGCTGCTCAAGAAATCCCAGATCAATTACGATCCGGCAAAGCTGAATTATCTCGGAACAGCAACCAACGACACCTATCTTTGCGCTGTGCGTACCGATGCAAAGGCGAAAACCTTCAAGGACGCTTTCCAGCACGAGGTCGTGTTCGGTGGAACCGCCGATACAGGCTCGACCGGCTACCTGCCGGTGATGCTCGCCAATGTTCTTGGCGTGAAGTTCCGCGTGGTCTTCGGCTATCCCGGCAGCCAGCAGATCATGGCCGCAGTAGAAAAGAACGAAGTACAGGGCATGTGCGGGCTCAATTGGTCGACTATCAACTCCCGCTACATTCACATGTTCCGCAGCGGCCTGGTGAAGGTCTTCGTGCAGGACAGCGACATCGGCATGCCCATACTGACGAAACAGGGCGTTCCGCGCACCATCGACTATGCGAAAACCGACGAACAGAAGAAAATCATGGGCGTTATCTATTCGCAGGCCCGTTTCGCCAGGCCGTATTTCATGGCCGGCGGCGTACCCGCAGACCGGTTGGCCGCCATGCGCAAGGCTTTCATGGACACATGGAAGGACAAGGATCTGCTGAAGGAGGCCGACAAGTTGAAATTTTCGGTAGAACCGCTGTCGGGCGAGGAATTGCAGAAGATCATCGGCGAAATCAATGCTCTCCCCGATGCCCTGATCGACAAGGTGAAGGCCGCGATCCGGCGGAAGTCCTGAGGATACTTATGGGAGGCGATTATGCAGGCGGGGCCGGCTCGCAGGAACCGTCCTGTTTCTCTGGCAGCGGCTGGCAATCCCACATATAACGGGCTCCAATCAATCAGAGGAGCACCATACATGAGCACATCCCGTCTCTCCGCCTTGCGGCTTCTGGCCGCTTGCGCGGTCCTTCCAGCGACCGCGGCGCTTGCACAGGACAAGGTCGCCAGTTTTTACAAGGGCAAAACCGTTACCATCCTGGTCGGCTCTTCCGCCGGAGGCGGCTATGACACCTATGCCCGTCTTTTGTCGCGTCACATGGGCAGGCACATTCCCGGCGCTCCGAAGTTCGTTGTCCAGAACATGCCGGGCGCCGGATCGAACCGTGCCGCAGGTTACGTGGCGGATGTCGCCGCCAAGGACGGCACCTTTATCGCATCCGTCTACAGCGCCCAGCCGCTTGGCCGCGTCCTGCTGGACCGCTCGAAACTCACTTACGACCCGGCAAGACTCAACTATCTCGGCTCGGCTTCGCAGGACACTTACGTCTGCCTTGTCCGCAAGGATGCACAGGTCAAGAAATACACGGATATTTTCGAAAAGGAACTTGTCCTTGGATCGAGTTCGCCCAATGCCTCGACCGGCTACATGTCCATCCTGCAGCGCAACGTACTCGGTGCGAAGATCAAGCTCGTGGTCGGCTATCGCGGTAGCAGGCAGATTTTCGCAGCAATGGAAAAGGGCGAAACGCAAGGCGTATGCGGCATCAACTGGACGTCGGTCCAGTCCGGCTACAAGCGTTTTATTGACGACGGCATAGCGCATATCATCGTTCAGGAAGCGGAAAAGGGCGTACCGGAGGCCAACAAGGCAGGTATCCCGCGCACCTTTGACTACGCCAAAAGCGAGGAAGCGAAGAAGATACTGCGCACGGTCTATATGCAGGGCCAGTTCGCGCGGCCCTATTTCGTTGCCGGTGGCGTCCCGGCTGAGCGGGTCGCTGCGTTGCGAAAGGCCTTCATGTCCGCATGGCAGGACAAGCAGCTGCAGGCCGAAGCAGCCAAACTTCGCCTCGAGGTCAATCCCCTGTCCGGCGACGATCTGCAAAAGCTGGTTCTCGATATCAACAAGGAACCCGATGCTTTCGTCGAAAAGGTCAAGCAGGCCATCAGATACGACATAGGCAAGGGCGGGAAATAGCCTGCTTTGGCGGCTTCGGACAGAATGACGCCCCGTTCTCGCGCAGATGGGTTGTGGCATCTGCCACTGCCCGGCCAAATCAAGAATAATATGGGCAAATTTGCCCAATGCGGTGTTGACGGATAAGCCTCCGCCTTTAGTCTGCCCCCAGCCGCCGGTAATACTGCCGGCGGCGATCAAAGGGAGGGAACCCATGCGAACATCACCGTTTGCGCGCCTGCGCGCACACGCGAACCTGCCGGCTCTGACCGGCGCCGTAATCCTGCTCGCCGGCCCGGCGCTGGCTCAAGACAAGGTCGCGGACTTTTACAAGGACAAGACCGTAAACATCATTGTCGGCACCTCGCCGGGCGGCGGATATGATACCTATGCGCGCCTGATTTCCCGGCATATGGGCAAGCACGTACCCGGCAATCCGAAGTTTCTCGTCCAGAACATGCCCGGAGCCGGCTCGCACCGGGCCGCAGGCTATATTGCCAAGGTAGCACCAAAGGACGGCACTTACATCGGCGCTATGTTCAGTGCTCAGCCGCTCGGCCGCCTGCTGATGCCGAAAGGCAAGCTCGGCTACGACGTCCGCAAGCTGAAATATATCGGGTCGGCCTCGACCGACACCTACAACTGCTTTGTACGCAAGGATGCCCCGGCCAAGACCTTCAAGGAAACTTTCGAAAAGCAGATCGTCGTCGGCGGCACCTCGCCGCGCGGCTCTTCAGGCCTCATGCCGATCCTGCACCAGAACATGCTCGGCACCAAGCTGAAGCTGGTGGTAGGCTACAAGGGCAGCCGCCAGATATTCGCCGCCATCGAGAAGGGCGAACTGCACGGCATGTGCGGCATGAACTGGACTTCGATCCATTCGCGTTACAAGCGCTTCATCACGGACAATATCGCCCATGTTCTCGTGCAGGAATCCTTCGTCGGCGATCCGGATGCCAACAAGCGCGGCATCCCCAAGACCACCGACTTCGTGAAGAATAAGGAATATCTGCAGTTTATGAAGATCATCTATTCGCAGGGCCAATTCGCCCGGCCTTACATGGTCTCGGGCGAGGTTCCGGCCGAACGCGTGGCAGCGCTACGCAAGGCGTTTCTGGATACGCTGAAGGACAAGGACCTCCTTGCCGAGGCAGCAAAGCTGCAATTCAAGGTCGATCCGCTGTCCGGCAAGGACTTCCAGAAGATGGTCGACGACATCAACGCCATGCCCGAAGAAACTATCGCCCGGTTCAAGAAGGCGACGGAATTCCGGAAAGGCAAGGGCGCGAAGTAAGACCTTTCCTAACCGAAATTGCATCCCGTCGCGCCATGATCCCGGAAACCATGGCGCGCCGGAATTCTTATTTCACTTGGCCTGCCCATCCCTGACCCGGCAGGATGTCATCATCACCCGAAAGTGCCGGATATTTCTGCGGATCGAACACCTTGCCCGGGTTCATCAGATTGTCCGGGTCGAACAGCCGCTTGATATTCGCCATCATCTCGAATTCGAGGTCGCTCTTCTGCGCCGTGACGCGATCGAAATTCTCGACGCCGACGCCATGCTCGGCGCAGATAGAACCTCCGTAGGAAAAGATCAGATCGTCCACGGTAGAGACTATTTTCTTGCATAGCGCATCGAACTGCGTATCGCCCGGCGTGCCTTCTGGCCACACCGACATATGCAGGTTCCCATCGCCGACATGCCCGAAGGCAATGAGTTTCGCGTTTGGCTCGATGGCCTTAGACTTCGCTTCGGCTTCCTTCAGGAACGGGATGATCCGGTCGATCGGCACCGAGGCATCCCACTTCAGCATCTTGCCTTCCATGAGCTTCAGTGGCGGGATTTCGTCGCGGAGATCCCACAGGTTCTGTTCCTGCGCCATGTTCTGCGCCAGAGAAGCATCGGTGATGAGTTCCTTTTCCATCGCCTGTTCGAAGAACATTTCAAACTTGGTGTCGATTTCCTCGCGGCCGGAAAAGCGTACCATGACATACCATTCGGCCTTCGTTTCGAGGGGCCGCCGCAGCGTATCGTATTTAGCAAGCGCCTTCTCGACCATGTAGCCGGGCACCAGCTCGAAGGCCGTCAGCCCGTCGCTGGCAACAGCCCGCGCCAGCGCGAACAATTCCATCAGCCGGTCAGCATCGGCAACCGCGGCGAACATGGTCTGGTCCCGCTGTGGCCGCGGATGCAGACGCATCACCGCCTTGGTGACGATACCGAGCGTGCCCTCCGCACCGATGAACAGGTGCTTGAGGTCGTAGCCGGATGAATCCTTACGCAGCGCCCGCATGCCGTTCCAGATACGGCCGTCCGGCAAAACGACTTCAAGGCCGAGAACCTGGTCGCGCGTATTGCCGAAACGCAGCACATTCATGCCACCGGCATTGGTCGAGATAGCACCGCCGATCATCGCCGATCCGCGCGCGCCCCAATCCAGCGAAAAGGCCCGGTCCACCTCTGCTGCGGCATCGTGGATCGTCTGCACGATGCATCCTGCTTCCGCCGTCACGCTGTATCGCAATGGATCTACAGACAGCAGCTTGTTCATGCGCGCCACCGACAGGATGATCGTTGGCCGGTTGCCTTTCGGCACGCCGCCCCCGACAAGCCCGGTGTTGCCGCTTTGCGGGACGATGCAAACGCCATGTCTGCGGCAGATCTTTACGACCTCCGAGACTTCCTCCGTACTTGCAGGGCGCGCCACAAGCATCGCCTCGCCTTTGTATGCTCCGCGAATATCGGCAGTGTATGTCGCGATATCCTCGCCCTCGAGCCAGCCGCGCGGACCGAGGAGTTGCTTGATTTCTTCCATTGCCTGTTGAGACATGTGAACCTTGCCTGTCATCTTCCAAAAACCTTCATCCCGAGAAGCAAACCGCAGGTTTGCGTCTCGAAGGATTTGCAACCCATACCGTCCCCGTTCTTCGAGACGCCGCCTTTGGCGGTTCCTCAGGATGAGGGCTGCGGCGGGCTTACCCAGCCGCCTTCTTCGTTATTTCAACGATACCATTGTCGCCGTCGACCTTCACCCAGTCGCCCGTTTCGATAACCTCGAAGGGATCTCGGTCAAAATCGGTTACGGCGGGCGCGCGGGTAACCACCGCGCCCAGCGCCATCTTCGTGTTCATGCGGGTGAACAGCATCGCCTTTGGCGCAACGCCGCATAGGCGCGCCAGATGAAAATAATGCGACCAGCCGGACGAACCCTTGGCGCCGGGGAAGACAAGCACCTTGCCCGCAAAACTCTGGCCGCGCAGTTCGTGCCGCATCTCGATGATTGATCCGTCGCGCGGATTGATGCCACCCCATCCGGAGATAAGATCTTTCGTCACCAGCGCCTCGCCCTCGGTAACGCCGCCGATAACCTTGCGTCCGCGGATGACAATTTTCGCATTGGATAGAACATCGCTCATGACAGGCGTCCCTTCCATTGCCCGGTGACTGCGCCGTCAACGCATTCCTCCACCGTGCCGAACCAGCATTGCGCGCCGGTTATGGCCGGCAGGTAATGCGCCTGCTTGGCGGAATCCACCGCAACGACTTTCGTACCCTTTGGCATCTGCCGCGATATCGCCGGACAGGTATCGACGTAGACACGCCCGCCGGCCTTCTCGATAATCTCTGTGTAACCGTTGGCGTCGGAAACCAGCTTCAGCGCCCGCGGCGTGAACACCCACAAGGCGCTGTTGGCCGAAATCGTCCTGTCTTCAAGCGCCCGTACGATGCGCACCATCTGTTCCAGCGAATTATGCGGACAACCGAGCATGACGAAATCGAGTTGTGTATCGCTGGCATTGGAGTTGAGAAGCTCGAAGGTGTCGCGCCGTTCCCGATCCCCGTAACGGAGTGTCGCAACCGGCTTGCGCGGACCGAGTGCTTCTTCCATCGTGCGCGCTTCCGGCGTCGTTCCCGGCACGTGAAACATTTCCACGCCGCCGGATGAAGCCGCTGCCGCACCGAAATGTTTCAGTTTGATCTGGTTAGGCTTGCGATGCCGGCCGGCGATCACCGGGATATCCTCTTCGACCTCATAGCCCAGCCAGTAGCCAAGCATACCCCAGTCCATGATGTCGTCGATCTCCACTTCGACATCGACCAGATGGGTGCCGAGACGGTTCTCCGGCAGATGATAGCCCCAGTAGGGAATGCGCCGCGTGATGCTGGCGGCGCCTGTGCTTTCACGCCCCTCCGTATTAGTGCGCGCACCCAGAACGCCATTGCAATAGACCACGGCGGAGGATTCCATCCAGGCGCAATGTTCGCCGAAGACCGGCACATTGCCAACCTGGTAGGGCGTGCAGGTCGACATCATGGCCACGCCGCGCTTGCCGAAGTACTTCTCGCCAGCCTGTTGCGATTCCGCCGCATCACCGGTGTTGGCGCGCATTTCCGGACTGGCCGGATCGATACCCTGGATCAGCTGCACCGCATAGGTTTCCACCGCCGGCGTTTCAACAATCTCGTCGCTGTCGAGATTGAACTCGGAAAACACCGCATCCATGCTCTTGGCAAAATCCTTCAGGATCGGATTGGCCACCGCCCATGTGCCGGCAACGTTATTGGTTTCAACAAGCCTCTCGGCGCCCAGCGCCTCGCCGTAGCGAATGAGCAGGTCCATTGCTCGCGCCTTGGCTGCACCATGGTCGCCATCGCGCATCTGCTTTTCGTAGTCGGTCAGCTGCATCGCGCTTATCCCTGTTCGTCCCGGACTTCCCACGGTGCATCTTTGCGATCGAGATTGTCGCTCACGCGTTTCTGCAATTCCGCGATGTCGATCTGATGGACACTGCCGGAGCCGGCAATATCCAGCGCATGCGCCGCCGCTGCGCCCATCGCCATGCACGGCCCCATGACCCGCACGCTGGACAGCGCCGCAAGGTCGGCATCAAGACACCGGCCCGCAGCAACCAGATTGTCGCTTTCCTCCGGCGTCAGGGAGCTGAACGGAATGTAGTGGGCATGCCCCGGCGGGAAACTCTGCCACAAGTGTCCGTCGGACTTGTCGTGCAACTCGACCGGCCAGGCCGTGCGCCCGATTGCATCGGGATGGCGATAACCGTCTCGCACCTGCTGCAGGGTAAGCTGCGTCTTGCCCTTGAGCCAGCGCGTCTGGCGCACGCCCGGCATGCCGTAGGCGCGCACCGTCGCCTTGTCGAAACAGTCAGGGAAATGATCCCGCAGAAACCGGAACGCACGATCGGCCTGATCGCGGCCCTTAAGCGTGCTGACGGACATTGCCAGTGGCTCAAGCGGCGTCTCGGTATGGGTCATGTTCAGCGCAGCCACGCCGCGTCCGGGAATGACGAAGGAAATCGCTTCCTTGCGTACGAGGCCGTATTTCTCGCCATGTTCCTTCATGGCGGCTGCCATGTCCGGCCGGGCCGGGTGCTTGCTCTCGTCGATACCCTCGACGATTATCATCTGGGTTCCATAGACGGGTGTATTCTCGCTTTCCCGGCATGGCAGACCGGCAAGCCAGGCAAGCGCCGCATCGCCCGATGCATCGACGAAGCCTGTGGCTTCTACGATCACATTGCCGTAGCGCGTCACCACTTCCAGCGACTTTATGCGCCGTCCGTCGCGTTCGACCCGGTGCATGGTCGCGCCCAGGAGCGGGATGATGCCTTCCTTCTCGACGGTGCGATCAACCCAGCGGCTCAGCGCAATCTCGTCGTAGTAGACAACCGTGGTGATCGGCCCGTGCCGGTAGAACAGGGCCCTGTCCTGCTTGCCGAGGTCGCGAAGAATGTCATCGGCAATGCCATGCGTGAACTGGTAGCCGTGGGTTCCGTTGGAATAGAGCCCGCAATAGGTGCCAATGATGGAGTTCACCGCCTGCCCGCCGAGCACCGGAAAGCTCTCGACCAGCACCACCTTGCGGCCCAGCCGCGCCGCTTCCACGGCGGCAGACAGGCCGGCTGCTCCGGAACCGACGACGCAGATATCGCAGCCGATCCGTTGCGCACTGCCGCCTCCGTCGCCGCCGCGCCGACGACGTGCGCGTTCGCGTCTCCGGCGACCGATCGCTCTCTGGTTGCACCTGATCGGAATAGGCAACGCCCATATGCTTCAACTCCCACGTGTTCTTTTCCCGGTTCCATGCCCGGCGCATCGAATTACGACCATATATCGAATTTCAGCGGAGGGAAAACCGGCAGGTGAGTAGCGGTGGGCAAGTAAAAAAGTGGACGCTTGGAAGTGTCCGCTTTGCGCGTCCGGCGTGCTTCCAGCCTATTCGGCGGCAGCCCGATAGGGACCTTGCAGAGGCTTGTCGGTATCGTCGTCCTTCTTCTCCGGCGCGATATCCGTTTCCGGCGCTGGCGCTGTAGCTGCCGCGACACCCCCCGCTCCTGTGGCAACCATGGCCGCCCGAACATTGGCATCGGCAGAGCGCGGCTCGTCTGCGTCATATTCGTCCGTCGGACCGATGAAGCGGCCGAACAGGAACCAGAAGAATCGGCCAACATCGTCCATGAGGGTGAAGATCGCCGGCACAAAAATCAGCGACAGCACCGTCGAGACAATCAGGCCGCCGATCACACCTATGGCCATCGGCGAACGGAATTCGCCACCATCTCCAAGCCCGAGAGCGGACGGCACCATGCCCGCAACCATGGCAATCGTCGTCATCACGATAGGCCGCGCCCGCTTGCGCCCGGCATCCACCAGCGCATCATAGCGGCTCATTCCTGCATGTATGCGCTCGATGGCGAAATCGACCAGCATGATGGCATTCTTGGTGACGATGCCGATCAGCATGAGAATGCCGATCACAACCGGCATGGATACCGAATTGTTGGTTACATACAGCGCGCCAATTACGCCACCGATCGACAGCGGCAGCGACAATAGAATCGTGATCGGATGAATGACACTACCGAACAGCAGGATCAGCACAGCCAGCACCATCATCAGCCCGGCGCCCATGGCCTGCGCGAACCCGGCAAAGACCTCGTTCATCACCTCGGAGTCACCCGACGGCTTCACGCTCACTCCAGCCGGGGCATTTTTTGTCGCCGGCAGCTTCTGCACCATTTCGAGCACTTCGCCGAGCGCGTCCGTACCTTGCAAATCGGCTTCCACCGCAATGCGCCGAACGCGGTCGTAGCGCGTGATGCTCGACGGACCCTGATCGAAACGGATGTCGGCGACTGCGGACAAAGGCACAGAGCTGCCACTCGCCGTGCGCACACGCAGGCTCGAAAGGACATCGAACTTCTGTCGCGCCTGGTCGGTGAGACGGACGCGTATCGGCAGCAGCCTGTCACCTGCATTGAACTTCGCCAGATTGGCGTCCACATCGCCAATCGTTGCAACGCGCACAGCATCGGCGATGGCGTCCGTGGTCACGCCCAGCTCCGCGGCCCCGTCGGTTCTCGGCACGACTCGAATCTCCGGTCGGTCGAGCGCGGCAGTGGACACGACATTTGCTATTACCGGAATGCGCTTCATCTGGCTGGTCAGAGCCACGGCCGTTTCTTCAACCGCCTTGGGATCGTTGCCGGAGACGCCAAGCGAAACGGCGCGCTGTCCGTTCTCGTTGATGAACCAGAAGCGGATATCCGGGAACGTTTGCGCGATCTCGCCAATCTCGCCCTGCAGCTGGCGCTGCGTCTTGTTACGCTTGGTCTTGTGCACCAGCGCCAGCGTCATGGTCGCAACCTGAACCTGCGGCGCCCCCAGACCGATCTTGCCGCCATCGACAAAGATGCTGGCAATCTCCGGCATCTTGCGAAGCCGCGCGGAAATGGCATCCATCTTGGCGATCGTGTCTTCGATACGCGAGCCGGGCGGCAGTTCCACGCCCATCGTCAGCCGCGCTTCGTCGATAGCCGGCATGAAACCCTTCGGCAGGAGGCTGATCGACATGATCGATCCAGCGAATATGCCAAGACCGAGAATAACCGTGATAAACCGGTGCCGCACCGACCATCCCACCACGCGGACATAGCCGCGCATGATGAAGCCTTCGGTTTCGGTCTTGCCCTTGTGGTTGCGCATGAAATAGGCAGCCAGCAAGGGCGTGATGAACCGCGCCACCAGCAACGAAAAGAACACGGCAATGGCGACCGTCAGACCGAACTGCTTGAAGTACTGGCCGGCAATGCCGCTCATGAAACTGACAGGCATGAAGACGGCAATGATTGTCAACGAAATCGCCATCACCGCGAGGCCGATTTCGTCTGCCGCTTCCAGTGACGCCCGGTAGGGACTTTTGCCCATGCGCATGTGCCGGACAATGTTCTCAATCTCCACGATGGCGTCGTCGACCAGAATACCCGTCGCAAGCGTAATGCCGAGGAGGCTGACGAGGTTCAGCGAAAAGCCAAGCGTATGGATGACGAAATAGGTCGGGATGATGGAAAGCGGCAGCGCCAGCGACGTTATCAGCGTGGCGCGCCAGTCGCGGAGGAACAGCAACACGACGACGATCGACAAGAGCGCCCCTTCTATCAGGGTCTTCATCGCCGCTTCGTAGTTGCCAACGGTATATTTCACCTTGGTGTCGATCAGATCGACGAAAACATCAGGCCGGTCCTTGCGGATCTCGGCCAGTGCCGTCTCGACCTTTTTAGCAACCGTGGCTTCGCTCTCGCCCTTGGCGCGCTTGATACCAAAGCCGACGACCGGTCGGCCGTTATGTCGCGCAAAGCGGCGCTGCTCAGCAGCGGTGTCGCGTACCGCACCCAGCTCGCTGAGCCGTACCTTGCGGCCTCCGGGCAGCGAAATCATCGTATTGGCCAGATCGGCGACAGTACGCGCGCCGGCAAGCGTACGGATCGACTGCTCACGGCCCGCAACTTCGCTGCGCCCGCCCGCCACATCGGAACTTACCTGACGAAGCTGACGGCTGATATCGCCTGCCGTGATACCCAGCGCCAGCAGCCGGTCAGGCTTCAGTTCGATGCGGATTTCACGATCAACGCCGCCAATTCGCTCGACCGCGCCAACCCCTTTCAGGCTTTGCAGTTTGCGGGCAATGACATCGTCCACATACCAGGACAACTGCTCCAGCGACAGATTGGCCGAAGAGACCGCATAAGTCATGATCGGCAGACCGACAACATCGAGGCGCGAGACGATCGGCTCCTCGATCGTGCGCGGCAGATCGGAGCGCACGCGCGCTATGGCGTCCTTCACATCGTTGAGCGCACGGTCGGTATTCGTTTCCAGACGAAACTCGATTGTCGTGCTCGAAACCCCTTCCGAAACAGACGAAATGATATGCTTGATACCGTTGACGCTGGCGATGGCGTCCTCGACCTTCTTGGTAACCTGCGTTTCGAGTTCGGAAGGCGCAGCGCCCGGCTGCATCACCTGAACCGAAATGATCGGGATATCGACATTCGGAAACTTGGTGATCGGCAGCTGGGTAAACGAGAACCAGCCCAGGATCGTGAGGACGACAAAAGCGACCAGCGAGGGAACCGGCTTGCGTATCGACCATGCCGAGACATTCATCGACATCAGAGCGCCTCCGCCTTCTGGTCGACTGCCGTGATGGCATCGCCGGAACGCAGGAACGCGCCGGCGCGCATGACAACGCGCTCGCCTTCCTTCAGCCCGTCATGGATTTCCGCAAAGTCTCCGGTCACCAGACCGAGGCGCACCTTTCGCGCCTGCACGAGCCCCTTCTCGACGATCTGCACCCGCGCCTCGCGCCCGTCGTACAGGATTGCGCTGGCAGGAACCGTGACCGATTGCGCCTCGCGCACCTTCACCAATGCCCGCGCAAAGGCGCCAATCCTGGCTAGTTTGCTGTCTTCAAGCGCAATGCGGATATGCCCGAGACGGGACGCCGGATCGATCTGCGGCGAAAGCAGCCGTACCGTGCCGGCAAGCGTTGTGCCATTGGCCAGAACGATTTCGGCCTTTTGTCCTTCGCGAATCGAGAGCAAATCCTGTTCCGGCACTTCGGCATTCAGCTCGATCTTGCCGTCGCGGATGATGCGGAACATTGGCTGTCCGGCAGCGGAGGCCATGGCGCCGATCTTGACGTTGCGATTGGTGACTATGCCCGCGGCTGGCGCCTTGATCTCGGTACGCGACACACGCACCATCAATTCGCGGCGTTGCGCCTCGAGGTTTTTCTTGTCCGCCAGGGCGGCGCGCAATGTGTCCTTTGCAACCTGCACCTGTGCCTGCGCGGTGTTTGCAACAGATGTTTTCTGGTCGATAGCCGCCTGCGTGGAAACCCCGCGCTTGATCAGGGTCTGCGCCCGCTCCAGATCTGCCACCGCGAACTTCAAATTGGCTTCCGCCGCCACGATCTGGCTTTTCGCCTGCGCGATTGCTGCGTCCGACCGCGACAATGCGGCATCGGATTGGGCGATCTGCGCATCCAGCGTATCGCGGGACAGGCGAACCAGCACCTGGTCCTGTTTCACCCGGTCGCCCTCCTCAGCCAGAATGTCCACGATGCGCAAGCCGTCGATCTGCGCCCCAGCCAGCACTTCCTCGCGCGGCACCAGCGTACCGGTCACGGTAACCGTCTCGGTCACCTTGCGCTTAACGGCTTTGGCAACCGTGACCCGAGGCGCGGCAACATCCGCTTTCGCGACAGCCTTTTCATCCGCAGCCAACACCGGCCGCGCGGACATTCCACTTCCAGCCATCAGCGCTACGACCAACGCGGCCCTTGCCACGCCTGCCGCACCGGACAGAGGCCGGCGAAAAATTTCGAATGAGCGGCTCATGCCAGGCTCTCCACGGGTTCGGATGTTTCGGGTTCAGCCGGCTGGTTGACCGGCGCAGGACGCAGCACCGCGGACAGCATTGCCAGCATGGTGCGTCCGATATTGGCAGCATCAAATTGCGGTTTGATCGCGCCGCGCCAGAACAGGCCGTCGGCCATGGCGGCCATGGCTTCGGCAATCACCGGAATCGGCATTACTGGCGCGATCGTTCCGGCGGCAGCCGCCCGCTCAAGCAGTTCGGTCATGGCCCCCATTACCTGCCGGTCGCAATTTTCCACGGTTTGTCGGATTCTGTCGTTTCGGGTCGCTTCCGCGCCGATATCCAGCCACAACCGGGACTTGTGCTCCGGCTGGTTCAGGACACATTCCCGCAACAGCATTTCCAGTCCCGCCTGGAAATCCCTAGTCTCGCCCAGCTGTGTAAAGGCCGCCAGTACATCCTCCCGGTTGCGCGTCGAGATGCCCTCGATCAGCGCTTCCTTGGAATCGAAATAGATATACAAGGCGCCGGCGCTGATTCCCGCCTGCCGGCAGATATCCTGCATGCTAGTGCGGTGGAAGCCATTGCCGG
Organism: Alphaproteobacteria bacterium; assembly: GCA_029979185.1. GTDB lineage: Bacteria > Pseudomonadota > Alphaproteobacteria > Rhizobiales > Beijerinckiaceae > Terripilifer. The sequence continues at coordinate 18,288 of JAPOIA010000020.1, forward strand.
CAAAGCAGACTTCGGCCGCATCCAGTATCCTGGCGCGGCGGAGCTCCTGCTGCTCGTCACTCAGTTTTGGCATGGTGGACTGCTCCGCTGGTCGTGCCCGACACCGATAGTCTGGAAAAGGCCTATAACTGGAAAGTTTATAAAAAACGAATGATCATTCTTTTTTGCATCGTAACATTACGGCGTCAAGTCAGTAATTGTTACGACCCAAGAAAGGCTCCAGACGTGCGACACATGCGAAAGCGTCAAAAATTCAATTAACTAATTATTTTTAATGAACTTAATTTACCGGCACGACTTCGGCACGGTGGCCTGCTCGCAACCTCCCATCTTTTCCGGGACTCTCACACTTGCGTTACCAACCCGCAGTAGGATGCCCAAACTGGCGCAACTGTTGCTGACACAAACAGTATCCAGCCAGATGTCCCGGAAATGTACGGCATGAACAAATTGGCAAAGTTATTCGCACTAAATGCGCTGGCCCTGATAGCGGCCGGAATGGCCCGAAGTGCCGATTTTCCTCCCGGCCTGTCCGTGAGCGCCGCGGGCGTCCCTGTAACGGCCGTCGCGGCAGGCCGCGACGGCTGCGACGGACATGATGTACCCGACGCGCCCCTGCGCGCCTTACGGGACACCAGTGGCAGAAGCGTCGCTTTTGGGCTCCACTTCATCAACCGGCGGCTGATTGGCCCCTCCATCGACCGGTTGAAAATCGACTGCAAGGTCGTCCTGAACTCCGGCCACAACGGCAATCCGCAAGCCTATGACGACTACAACAGGATCACCGCGACCTGGACCGATGACGGCCACAAGGTAGCGGCACTGATTCATCATGAATTCCACGCCAACGAACATCCCGGCAAATGCGCCTTCAAGACAATGATGCAGTGCTGGATGAATACGATCACCGCATGGACTTCCACTGACGGCGGCGCAAGCTTCCAGCGCGCCCCACGCGGTTTCGTCGTCGCAGCAGCCCCGTTTCGCCAAAGCGAACATCAGGGCCGCCATCGCGGCTTCTTCAATCCCTCCAACATCTTCTCGGATGGCCGCCACAAATATTTCATGGCCTCGAACACCGGCTGGACCGGCCAGAAATTCGGCGTCTGCCTGTTCCGGACAGCCGATCCGCACAAGCCCGAGAGCTGGCGTGCATGGGACGGCAAGGCCTTCACGATTGCCTATAGCGACCCCTACACTTCGGACAAACCACGCCTGCGGCAGGCCTGCCAGCCAATTACGCCTTTCCCCGCCCCTGTCGGCGCCGTAGTCCGCCATCGCCCGAGCGGTCAATGGCTGGCGGTTTTCCAGGCCTCTGCCGACAAGCGGTATTTTCCCCTTCCTGGTATCTATTACACCACAGCGAAAGACCTGACGCGCTGGTCAACACCACGCCTGCTCATTGCCGGCACGACCCTATACGACGATCCGTGCAAATCCGGCGGGCGCATCATCAGCTATCCTTCGCTTGTTGGCGCTGATGCAAAGGGGCGCAACTACGACAATACCGGTGACAGAGCCTTCCTGTTCTACGCCACGATGAAAGTCGAGGGCTGCACCATTACCTCGAAGCGAGATCTCATCCGCTTCCCGATCCGCATCCGCAGCGGCTCCTGAACGGATCACAATTCGCTTCCGGTCCGCCCGGCTTTCCCGTAAGTTGCGGCAAGCATTTGATGCACACAACAAGAAACGGGACCGAAACGCCAATGACACTCATCCTGTCCAATGCCGATGTCGAACAATTGCTGACCATGGAGGACTGCATCGCGGTTCTGGAAGAGGCCTATACGGAGCTTGCCCATGAGCGCGGCGTCAGCCGGACCCGCTCGGACTCCATCACCCCGACGACAGCTCAGGACGATGCGCTCTACAGCCTTAAGTCCATGGACGGCGTGATCCCCAAGCTCGGCGTCGGCGCGGTGCGCATCAATTCCGATATCATTACCTGGCCAAAAGTCGGGAACAATGTACGGCGCGTGAAGGTGCCCGCGGCGCCGAACAAGCGCTACACCGGGCTCGTCCTGCTCTTCTCCAGCGACACAGGCGAACCGCTGGCGATCATGCCCGATGGTATCATGCAGCATATCCGGGTCGGCGCCGCAAACGGTCTTGGCGTGAAATACCTGGCCCGCGAAAACTGCAGCACCATCGGCATTCTCGGCTCCGGTTTTCAGGCCGAAACGCAGCTCACCGCCGCCTGCGCCGTACGCGACATCAAATCGATCAAGTGCTTCAGCCCAACCAAGTCAAACCGGGAAGCCTTCTGCGAGAAGATGACCGATATCCTCGGCATCCCGGTAACGCCGGTGGACACGACAGAGGACGCCATCGGCGATGTCGACATCATCATGTGCGCTTCCAACACGGTCGATCCGATCTTCTTCGAACAATGGCTGCGCCCGGGCATTCACCTGAGCTCGATCAAGCGCCCGGAAGTAGAGCCGTCTGCAATCCTCAAATGCGACCGGGTCTTCGTCCATACCCATGACGGCAAGCCGATCCATACGCTGACAAAAGACCTGCAACTGCCGGAAGCGCAGGAAAACAAGGGCTGGAACATCGCTGCCGGCATCGATTTCGGCGCCCTGCCGACCCTGCCACAGCTTATCGCCGGCATGAAGGAAGGCCGCCAGTCCGACAGCGAAATCACCTGCTTTCTGAACAATCTGGGTCTCGGATACCAGTTCGCCGCCGCCGGCAGCGTCGTCTACAAGCGCGCCATGGAGAAGGGAATGGGACACAACCTGCCGACCGACTGGTTCACCGAGGACGTGCATCCATAGGCGCGGCTCCGGGTTTGGAATATCCTCCCTCTCGCCGCAGCGTCGTTCGGGAGACTTATCCGGCTTTCTGAAAGCGGGGACGGCCCAGAATGCGCAAGGCAAGATTTCGTCCTGCTCGCATCGCCGGATAGAGGAGCTTCGTGCGCGTGGATGAGCGAAACACCCAGTTGTTGAACCGGTTGAATAGACCGGACGCTGTCGACAGCAGGGCCAGTTCGTGCACGCAGGCATCGCCATGGGCAATGCGCTCACCGCGCACCAGCGCCATACCCTCATCAAGGCTGAAACCGGATCCTGTAATGTACGCGACCACTCCTTTGGCAGCGGCAGGGTCTCGCGCATCGACCAATTGCACAGTCCCAACCGAGTCGCGCAGGCGCAACAACTTCACATAGCGCGAGCAGAACGGACAATCGCCGTCATAGACGACATACAAAGTGTCCGGAGAAAACCTGTCCCCGACGGCCGGATCAGGGGACGCATGATCAGGGGCATTGGATGACATGGCGTCTGCCTTTACGAACCTGCGGCGCACTTGAGACGCATGCA
>JAPOIA010000210.1 GCA_029979185.1 Alphaproteobacteria bacterium
TCGCCGATGGCGGCAAAAGCTGTATTTTGCTAGACGATTGGACCGTCCATCGCTGAACAAGCGGTGGGCGGTTTTCTTATGGTTCTTCTTCTGTCAGCAAATCCGGTCGCCGTTGTTTCGTTAGTGCCAACGAATGCTCGCGCCGCCAAGCAACGATCTTGGCGTGATCGCCTGACAGCAGGACTTCGGGAATGGCGTGGCCTTCCCATTCGCGCGGCCTTGTAAACTGCGGATACTCCAGCAGGCCGTTTTCGAAACTCTCTTCTGTACCGGATGTATCGGCGCCCATGACACCGGGTAGCAGTCGCACGCAGGCGTCGATCATCACCATCGCCCCCAGTTCGCCGCCGGACAGTACGTAATCGCCGATTGAGATTTCCTCGAGATTGCGTGCAGCGATGACGCGCTCGTCGACGCCCTCGAAACGTCCGCACACTATGATCGCACCACCGCCTGCGCTCAGCTCACGAACACGCGCCTGCTTCAGCGGCGCACCGCGCGGCGACATCAGGAAACGCGGGCGCGCATCGTCCGGGGCTATGTGCATGTCGATTGCGTTAGCCAGTACGTCGGCGCGGATCACCATGCCGGGGCCGCCGCCGGCGGGCGTATCGTCGACGCTGCGGTGCCTGCCGATGCCGGCATCGCGAATGTCGTGCACTTCAAGGCTCCAGACACCGCGCGTCAGCGCATCGCCGCTCAGCGACATGCCCAGCGGGCCCGGAAACATGCCGGGCATCAGGGTCAGTATGCTGGCGCGCCAGGCTGGTTCACTCACGCATGGTCTCCTTGCGGCTCGGCGACAGCGCCGTCCAGGTTCCAGACTTCCGTGGGACCAAAACCTTTGATGTCGATGTGCCGTTTTCGGCTGAAGGCAAAACTGCCGCCGGCCAGTTCACGGATATCTGCAGATACCAGAATTTCGCCGGGCGCGCCTTCCGATTCCAGGCGGGCAGCGAGATTTACCGGATCACCCCAAACGTCATAGGTGAACTTTTGCGTGCCGATGATACCGGCCATCGCCGGTCCGCAGGCAATGCCAATGCGCATCGCCAGGTCGATATTGAAAGCATGCCCGGTTTCACGCGAAGCCTCGCGAATTGCTATCGCAAATCGCAAAACGCGTATCGCGTGATCGGGACAGGCGACCGGCAGCCCCGCACCAGCCATATAGGCATCGCCAATCGTCTTGATCTTCTCAATGCCATGCATGTGGGCCAGAGTGTCGAAGCGGCTGACCATGTCGTTGAGCAGGATGACGGTTGCGGCCGATCCCAACTGCTTGGAGATACCGACGAAGCCGGCAAGATCGGTGAAGAGGATTGATACGTTGTCGAATGAATCGGAGACAGTTTCGCCGGGAGCCGATTGCAACCGGTCGACAATCGGGCTTGGCAGTGTATTGCGCAGCAATTGATCGAGGGCTCCTTCGGCGCGTTCCGCAAGCGAATAAGCATAATAGACGATCGCGCCGATGATGATGAAGGATGTGAATACCGCCGACAGGTAGAGCTGGTCGAGCAGATACTTGTCGGTACCGATCCAGGCCTTCTCCGGTGGAAACATAAACCACGACGCGATATGCGTTGCGAAGGCCACCAGTATGATCGATCCGGCGAGAACCTTGCGCTGCAGGCCAAAGATGAAAAACGGCGCGGCGGCTCCAATGATGAGGTTGATCTGGGTGCCGGAATCGCGACCCAGCATTCCGGTGAACAGGAAGAGCGCGGTAATTTCCGTAACAGCGATCAACAGGCCGCCTGCAAGCTCGTGCACCTTGTTCAGAAAGGGAACCGAAAGGCCCATCACGGCGAGACCGGCATTCAGCCAGACAAAGGGCTGATAGCGTTCGAAGTCAGCGGCAGCGAACGTGACTACATATTGCAGGGAGGTAACAACAATCAGCCAGGCCATGCCGTTGAGAATCTTGAGGCGGCGGGCTACGCGCGGTGGATAGCTTTCCGTCCCGTAGGCCAGCAGGCGCGATAGCACAGTGCGCAGTCCGGTCCAAACAGCCCGCAGCGGCGCCGGGATTGCGCTTCCGGCACGGGTTGCTTGCGATCCGGATGCCGGTGTCGCCATGGCCTCGATCACTTTTTCTTGCTGCCCGGCAAGGCTGGCTTGCGTTGAATTGCGATACTGCAGCACAGATATAGCAGGCATGAACAGTACGGGCCAAATGGTCATCGCAAGAGGTGCAAAGAGATGAAAATTCGCAAAGCAAACGAACGCGGTCACGCAGATTTCGGCTGGCTGAGCAGCTTTCACAGTTTTTCCTTCGGCGAATATCACGATCCGGGACATATGGGCTTTGGGCCGCTGAGGGTGATCAACGACGATACCGTGGCGCCCGGCGCAGGCTTTCCGACGCACCCCCACGCGGACATGGAAATCATTTCCTATGTGCTGGACGGGGCGTTGCAGCATAGGGATTCCACCGGCGGCGGTTCGATCATCCGGCCGGGCGAGGTGCAGCGGATGAGCGCCGGCACAGGGATTCGCCATAGTGAATTTAATGCTTCGCAGAGCGAGCCGGTGCATTTCCTGCAGATCTGGATTCTACCTGAACGTCGCGGGATTGCGCCCGGATACGAACAAAAGGCCTTCGATCTGGCTGAGATGCGCGGACGCCTGCGTCTTGTTGCTTCGCGCGATGGCGCAGACGGTTCGCTGGTCCTGCACCAGGATGCGAATCTTTATGCCGGGCGGATGGGTCCGGGGGACAGCTCTGTGCATAGCCTTGGCGCAGGCCGCCTGGGATGGCTGCAGGTTGCTCGCGGATCTGTAGTTCTCAATGGACTGCAGCTTGCCACTGGTGATGGCGCGGCGATTGATGCTGCCGGCGATCTGACTGTCGCCGGTGCTTCCGATGATACCGAAATACTGCTGTTCGACATGGTCGCCTGACCGGGTCTTGCCAGTCTATTGTCAGCGATCAATCCGCATCCTGCCGGGTGGTGAGGATGCGGATGTCGCTTTCCAGTGTCCGGTGGACCTGGCACTTGACGGCGATTTCCATGAGCCTCTGGCGTTGATCTTCATCGAGATCGTCACCAAGGGTAATGGTCCGGTCAATCACATCCATCTTGACTGGCTCGTCTTCGCAGGCCTCGCAATCGGTGACGTATTTTTTGGCATGGGTAAGTTCGACGAAAATCTTGTCTGCGGGCCATCCCTTGCGTTGGGCGTACATGCGCATGGTCATCGATGTGCATGCGCCGAGGCCAGCCAGCAGCAGCTCGTAGGGAGATAGTCCTGTATTGCGGCCACCAAAGCTGACCGGCTCATCGGCTATGAGCGTGTTATCTCCAGCAGTCACCAGGTGTGGAAAAAGATCATGGCCAAGCGGCTGAACCACTACGTGTCCTTCTTGCACGGCGGGCTTGTCGGCAGGCGGCAGAATGCGGCTGGCCCAGGCGGATATGATTGCTGCGGCAAACTCGGCATCCTGTGGCCGCGAGAGCATGTGATCGGCGTGGTCCAGAGAAACGAAACTCCGGGGGTGCCTTGCACTCAGGAATATCTCGGTTGTATTGTCTATTCCGACGATCTCATCGACGGGCGAATGCAGCACCAGCAGGTCGCGGCGCAAGCTGGCTATGCTGTCCTTCAGTTTGTGAGTGTCCAGATCTTCGATGAACGACTTGCAGATATCGAAAGAACGGCCCGCGATATCGACCGTGGCGCAGCCCCGCGCTTCGATATGTTCAAGGCTGTCCGAAAAAAGATGCGATACATGTGCCAGATCAGCCGGAGCGCCGATGGTGGCGACGCCCCTTACACTATCGATTTTACCGGCGGCAGCCAGGACCGCCGCGCCGCCAAGAGAATGACCTACGAGTATGTCGGCGGGACCGTGATTGTCGGCCAGCCACTGAGCTGCCGTGATAAGGTCGGCGACATTGGATGTGAAGCCCGCATTGCCGAATTCGCCTTCGCTGTGTCCAAGGCCGGTAAAGTCGAAGCGCAGCACGCCGATGCCGCGCGTCGCCAGTCCCGATGCTATGCGACGGGCTGCGAGTATGTCCTTTGAACAGGTGAAGCAATGGGCGAAAATCGCCAGACCGCGCGGTATTCCCGCCGGCGGATCGAAACGGGCCGCAAGCTGGTCGCCATCGCGCGAGGGAAAAAAGATCGGATCGGGTTTGGCCATGAGTCATGTCTCCGGGGAGGAACAGGCTAGCGGTCTTGCCGGGACTGGATTGCAGGGTCGCTCCACAAGGATGGTGCAGGCATTCAGCACCCTCGGTTGAGGCGCCATTGTCTTACGAACCGGCTTCCATTTCGGAATACGGCGCTTTACCAGCTTCCGCCAACTGCATGAACTGTAGAACCGGGAACATTTCATCAAGATGGTGTGACGCTCCGGTGACGGCCGCATACTGGCGCTCCACGTCAAACCTTGGAGAATTCTTCGAGCAATGGTTTCAAGAGTGCAAATGCAATCGCACAAGGTAATAATCTGTTTTTCTGGGAGTTTTGTTTGACTATTTGGCCTGCCCCGATGCCGGCGACCGCAATTGCTCAGTTTTGATGTCGCGCAAGCGTGACCGGTGGCCATTTTCTGATTTTAGTAACAATCCCTTACTGCAAGAGGAGCAGGATGCGGTCGGCGTAGTAGCAGATCGCTGCCTATGCCGCGATAGAGTTGAAACTGCAGGATGCGGTGGAAGGGACTGTTCATGCTCAAGAGATTCAGCCGGGATGTCCGGGGCAATGTTGCCATGATGTTCGGCCTTTGCATGTTGGGCGTGTTTGGCCTGTCGGGGCTGGCGGTCGACTACTCGCGCCAGCAATCGACAAATACCAAAATGCAGGCGACGGCAGACAATGTCGCCCTTACCCTGGCGCTGCTGGCGCGTACGAAATCGGCACAATACATCCAGAACCGTGCGGATGAACTGTATGCAGCGGCTCTTGCCGGCTCGAATATTAGCGGCAGCTCGGTAACGGCGACGTTCGTGCCCGGAGAAGTGCCGCGGTTGCACGTGGTCGCCACGGGCAAGATCTCCAGCATGTATCGCGGAATCTTTGGCGTTTCGGACATCAACGTCAACGCCAGGGCCAGTGTGCCGGTGATCGTTCCGAGCCTCGAAATCGCACTGGTGCTCGACAATACCGGTTCAATGAACAGTTCCGGCAAGATCGATCAGTTGAAAGCAGCAGCAACCTCACTGATTTCGACCCTCATGCGCAGTTACAGCCAAT
>JAPOIA010000211.1 GCA_029979185.1 Alphaproteobacteria bacterium
CCCGATGAAACCCCCTTCTCAAACACGCTCTAAGAGCGTGTTTGAGAAGTGCTACGACCAGCGCCAGAGCAGTGTTGCTGAAATCACAGAGACGACCACATAGGCTACCAAGCAGGACGAGCGCGCACAGCGGCTCCAGAAAATCCCCGGCATGGGCCCAATCACCAGCTCGGCATTCCTGGCAACGGTTGGCATACCGGATCAGTTCCCGTCGGGCCGAGATTGTGCGGCATGGTTAGGCTTAACACCGCTCAACAAGTCGACCGGCGGTAAGCAGCGGCTTGGCAGGATCAGCAAAATGGGGGATCGTTATTTCCGCTGAGTGGGCGCGCTCTGGCAGCCTATCTGGCGTGGCGGCGCCACAAGGAGGGCGAGGCGGGCACGAGGCGTACGCTCTAAATCTGCGCGCGACTGCCGCCGATATCGAACGGTATGAGCGCCAGCCGCCTGCGGTGGGGCAGGGGCGACGGCTGGCCGATCGGCGCTTGGCTATTGAATGGCGTATGACCCATTGGCTATGACTTCCATGATGCCAGCCTCCACCCGGACGGCGGACGGCATGCCCCGAGTCTGGGGGCGCACAGGTGGTATGTGACGTCTAAGGTTATGGCTGAGCAAACAAAGATCACTTTCACTATCAAGTCGTTTACGGCGCGGTACGACATTGTCGAGGACCGATTGCGCTTGGACGCCATCGATCCGCAGGGCAACAAGCAGTCAATCTTTATGACCCGCCGGCTGACCGATCAGGTGATTCCAGTGTTGGTATCCCATCTTGAGGCGAAAGCGCCGACGGGCGTGCCGAACGACATTTCGCAGAGCATGAGCCAACTGAACGCCCGGCTTGAACGGCAAGCGGGCGAGGCCACTCCAACCGTCCAGATAGAAGCGCAAACGCCGCGGTGGCTGTGCAAGACAGTTCACTTCAAGAAATCGAACCGCGACCTGATCATCATTTTCACGGATGATGCCGAAATAAACGCCGTAATTTCGATGACTGAACCGAGTGTTCGCATAGTGTTGGATATCTTGAATGATCTCTATGCAAAAAGTGGCTGGCCGGCGCACGCGGTTCCCGAGTGGTTGAATTCGGACCGTGGTGAGATAAGCGGCAGCACCGACAAGACAAAGCTGAATTGACCTGAACGGCACTTCGAACGACGGCGGTAGCGCGCATGGAAAGACCGCCTGCAGATCGGTCGTCAGCTTAACGGTTGTTCTGTTTGCTTCTCAGATACCTATTTGGTTCCAACCGTGGTTTCGGGGTGTCATGATCTCAAACCGGCCAACTGTCGTTTTGTGGATGACGGGCCCGTTAGTTTCGAAGTAGTGTTCTGCCATGTTCTAATGGAGGATACCTTTTATGCCCAAAGATTATGACTTGATCGTGCGGAACGGTACTGTTGTCGATGGTACCGGCGCTCAACCATTTCAGGCCGACGTGGCAGTGAAGGACGGCAGGATCGCTGCTGTTGCAGCCAAACTGCCCGGCGCTGCGGACCGGGAGATCGACGCAAGTGGCAAGTTGGTCACTCCGGGCTTTGTTGACATTCACACGCACTATGATGCCCAGGCGGTCTGGGATTCTCACTTGGCGCCATCGTCGCTGCATGGCGTTACCACGGTCGTGATGGGCAATTGCGGCGTCGGCTTTGCACCGTGCCGTCCGGAAGACCGGGAAAAGCTGATCGAATTGATGGAAGGCGTCGAGGATATCCCCGGCGCCGTGATGCACGAAGGCCTGGACTGGCAGTGGGAAAGCTTCCCCGAGTTTCTCGATGCCCTGGAAGCCAAGCCGCGTGACGTCGATGTTTGCGCCCTGGTGCCGCACTCGGCCCTGCGGGTCAATGTTATGGGCGACCGTGCCGTCGCTTTCGAGCCGGCGACCAAGGACGATATCGCCAAGATGCGCGCCATTACGGCGGAGGCAGTGAAGGCCGGCGCGTTCGGCGTTTCAACCAGCCGTACCACCAGCCATAAGACGCTGGCCGGCGAATTCATCCCGACACTGCGCGTCTATGAGGACGAGTTGTTGGGCCTGGCCGAGGGCCTGAACGATGCGGGCTCCGGCTTCATAGAGGCGGTGAGCGACTGGATCACCGATGCGTCGCCGAACACTCAGAATGCTGAGCCAGACCCGGTGGAAGCGTTCGGCATTCTGAAGCGGGTTGCCCAGAAAAGCGGCCGTCCGATGGTCTATACCCTCGCCCAGCGCAACAGCTGGCCGGGCATCTTTGCCCAGTTGCTGGAGATGAACCGCAAGGCCTATGAGGAAGAAGGCGTGAATATTCGCCCGGTGTTCCCGCCGCGGGCTATCGGCGTGCTGCTGGGGCTTCAGGCTAGCCAGACCCCATTCAGCGGCTGCCCCACCTTCAAGACCATCAACCATCTGCCGCTGGCCGAAAAGGTTGCGAAGCTGCGGGATCCCCAGATCCGCGAGAAGATATTGTCGGAAGATCCTGTCAAGGAAAGCACTTTCCCGCTGATCCATCGCATGAGCTATGGGTATATGTTTAAGTTCGGCAACAAGGATTACCAGCCAAAGCGAAATGAAAGCGCTCAGGCAGTGGCCGACAGCAGCAATATGTCCGCGCCAGAAGTTGCCTATGACTGGCTGTTGGAGAACGATGGCAAGAACTTCATCTACATGCCCATCACCAACTATTCCGACTTCTCGCTGAGCGCATCGGAAAAGTTGTTGGGCGAAAAAATGGCGATCATGGGGCTGGGTGATGGCGGCGCGCACGTCGGCTTTATCCTGGATGCCGGTTTCCCGACCTGGCTGCTGACCCATTGGGGCAAAGATGCCGGCAAGTTTGCCATGCCGGAACTGATCCGGCGGCTGACGTCCGACACTGCCGGCGCAGCCGGCCTTGGCGACCGCGGCGCAATTCGGGTGGGGCTGAAAGGCGACCTGAACGTGATCGACTGGGACGCGCTAGATTTCGAAGCGCCTTACGTGGTGCAGGACCTGCCTGCCGGTGGCAAGCGCCTGATGCAGGGTGCCAGCGGCTATGCGTATACCATCGTTGCCGGCCAGGTGACGCACGAAAATGGCAGGCCGACCGGTGTTCTGCCGGGCAAGCTGGTGCGCGGCCAGCGGCCTGCTCCGCTGGATACGATGGCGATGGCGGCGGAATAAGAGCCGCTGTTGCCAGAGCATCGCCCGGTCAAATGAACTGATTTGATCGGGCTTGCCTCTGGCGTTGCCGGTCTCACATCCCGATTGAGCACCCTGGTGCAGGCTGCGGTCGACGCCAGGGTGACTTTTTGTGCAGACGAATCTGATGCGGTCGGCGGTTGTCAGCCGCGTCGCCATTTGTAGCGGATTTGTGGGTCCGTGCCGCATTCCAGGATGCGCAGCCTGCCGACTCTGGCTTTCTGCTTTTCGTCGGGCAGAATGGCACGGCCAATGCCAATAGCTTGCCGGGTTTCCGAATTTGGCTTCAATTCCAGGCCGCCGGGGATGATTTGGCTTAGCCTTTCGCCGGCGCGGAAGGCGTAGGTGACGTAGAGCTTGTAGGGAAACTTGTTGACGATGGTTGCCCAATAAGCCTGAAGTCCCGGCGGACATGCTTCGTCCATGCACGACGCGCTGATGCTGACAACCTTCGTGTGGGGGCATATGGCAGCCGCCGGCATCGCTGTAGCAGCGTAGAGAATTGCAACGACCCCGAACACGATTGCATTTCGCATTTTTTTCCTACCGCATCTGACAGCAAGTTCTGCGAACGGCCTTGTCCGCCAGGCCATTCGCCCGCTAGAGCAGATCCCGATCCGATAGGATCGGGTGAATCTGCTCTAACTCTATGACTGGCGAGCAACTACCCCCGATCAAATGACTCCATTTGATCGGGCGTTGCTCTAGCGGCGCAAGCGCTGGCCTTTCCTGCCAGCCCTAAAGGAAGAACACGAATGTCACCAAGAAGAACAACGGCACCAGAATGCCGAAGGACCAGACCATATAGCCGAAGAAGCTGGGCATCGCCACGTTCTGCTCTTCGGCAATCGCCCGCACCATGAAGTTGGGCGCGTTGCCGATATAGGTGTTGGCGCCCATGAACACCGCACCTGCTGAGATCGCGAGCAGAGTAGACGCCATTTCTGTCATCAATTGGGCAGCGTCGCCGCCTGCGGTATTGAAGAACACCAGATAGGTCGGCGCGTTGTCCAGGAAGCTGGACAAGATGCCGGTCATCCAGAAATACATGACGTCGTTGGCACTGCCATCGGCATTGGTCACCAGCGCCACCACGCCGCCCAGAGCGCCGTTGGTTCCGGCCTTTAGGATGGCGATTGCCGGGACGATGGTGAGGAAAATGCCGACGAACAATTTGCCGACTTCAATAATCGGGAACCAGGTGAAGCCGTTGGCCTCGCGGTTTGCCCGGTCCGTGACTTTCCAAGAGATGTAGGCAATCGCCAGCAGCAGCAGGTCACGAGCCAGGTTCTGCAACTCGACATGGACGTGATAGATGTCGAAGGCGATGTGCGGCTTCCAAATACCGCTCATGAGCACAGCGCCTACGACGCCTGCTAGCAGAACAAAATTGACGCCGCCGGTGATGGCCAAGGCTTCTTCGGGCTCGTCATTGGCACGCTTGCCGGGTTTCGGGCCCTCGCGCTTGATCAAGATCGTGTCCAGAAGGTAGTAGCCGACCAATAGGATCACTGCGACCAAAACCATCGGAAAAATCATATGCGTGGTTGGCCAGAAGAACGACACGCCTTTCAGGAAGCCCAGGAAAAGCGGCGGGTCGCCAAGCGGCGTCAGTGACCCGCCAATGTTCGCCACCAGAAAGATGAAAAAGACGACGGTGTGCACCTTGTAGCGACGGCCTTCGTTGGCGCGCAGCAGCGGGCGGATCAGCAGCATGGCCGCGCCTGTCGTGCCCATCCAGCTGGCCAACACTGTGCCAAGCAGCAGAATGCCGGTGTTGACGATGGGGGAGCCGACCAGCCGGCCTTTCAGCCGGATGCCGCCGGCCACCGTGAACAGCGCCAGCAGCAGGATGATGAATGGGATATATTCCAGCAGCAGAACGTGTAGGACTTCGAAGATTGTCAGCGAGATGCCGAATACGGCAACGAATGGAACGATAAACGCCGCAGCCCAGAAAGCCGACACCTTGCCGAAATGATGGTGCCAGAAATCCGGAGCTAACAATGGAAACAAGGCGATGGAAAGCA
>JAPOIA010000212.1 GCA_029979185.1 Alphaproteobacteria bacterium
ATCAAGGCCAATCTTGTCTGCAGATGCATCTATGATGCGCTCGTTTGCCTGATGCGGCACGAACCAATCGAGGCCATCGACTGTCAAACCCGTCGCGTTGAAGGCGTCAGTCATCACATCCGTGACCATTCCAACCGCATGGCGGAATACTTCCTTGCCCGACATGCGCAGATGCCCCGTTGTACCGGTTGTAGAGGGACCACCATCAACAAACAGCTTTTCACGATGACGTCCATCGGAGCGCAAATGCGACGTCAGCACACCTCGATCCTCTACCGTGCCCGCACCAGGCTGCGCAGACAGAACCGCGGCCCCGGCGCCGTCGCCAAACAACACGCACGTCGTGCGATCTTCCCAGTCAAGCAACCGCGAAAATGTTTCCGCGCCAATGACAAGTGCCCGCTTGTGCGACCCCGAAATCAAAAATTTATCTGCAATCGCAATGGCATATACGAAACCGGAGCAGACCGCCTGCACATCGAAAGCCGCTCCTTGTGTAATACCAAGCGCAGCTTGCACTTGCGTCGCAACGGATGGAAACGTGTAATCCGGCGTGGCGGTCGCAAGGACGATAAGATCGATGTCCTGCGCACTAACGCCTGCCGCCGCCATGGCGCGCTCCGCCGCCCGCGTGGCGAGCATCGAGGTTGTCTCACCCTCCGCCGCTATATGGCGCTGTCGGATGCCGGTCCGCTGCACGATCCAGTCCCCGGATGTGTCGACCATGCTTTCCAGTTCGCGGTTGGTGAGGACCCGTTCCGGAAGATATGCGCCGATGCCTTCAACGACCGACCGGATGATTGACGTCTGTGCCAAGTTTCTATCCATTCTCATTCATTCCGGAGTCGAATCTACGAACACCGGTCAATTTTGGCGGATTCCGGACATGGAGCTTCCGCTTGCGCCAGCGGGACGCGGAACTCATCGGTCCCATACCGATTGCCACCATGCCGATAACATATAAACCATTGGCAATATCTGAACGTCTCCGGTAATCGGAAGCGGGATCTGCCACGATCTACCTTTCGGTTGCTGCCGCTGGCTGATCGAACGTCAGCATGATCTCGTGGGATTCCACAAGCGTTTCCCGGATCTTGGCCTGCAAACCGTTGCGTGCCATCTCATAACCGATATCCACTGCCCCGCTGAACCCCAGCCCGTCCGTACCGCCGTGGCTCTTGATCACGATACCATCGAGGCCAAGGAATACGGCCCCATTGGAGCGGCGCGGGTCCATTTTCTTGCGCAGGGCGTTGAATGCGCTGCGCGCGAACAAATAGCCGATCCGGGACATGATCGAGCGGTTCATTTCCGTCCGCAGGTACTGCGCAATTTGCTTGGCTGTCCCCTCGGCGGTCTTGAGCGCGATATTGCCCGTAAAACCTTCGGTCACAACAACGTCCACAGTCCCGGCACCGAGATCGTCGCCTTCGACAAACCCATGATATTTCATGTGCTTGTCAGGCATTCCACGGAGAATCCGGGCAGCCGCCTTGACCTCCTCGATACCCTTGATTTCCTCCACGCCGACATTCAGCAGTCCGACCGTGGGCGTATCACGCCCCAGTACGATACGGGCCATTGCCGATCCCATCACCGCAAGATCCACCAGATGCTGGGCATCCGCACCGATGGACGCGCCCAGATCGAGAACAATGGATTCGCCCCGTGCATTAGGCCATATCGCGGCAAGCGCTGGTCGCTCGACCGACGCCAGCGTGCGCAGGATGACCTTCGCCATCGCCATCAGCGCCCCGGTATTGCCGGCAGAAACGGCAACATCCGCCTTGCCTTGCTTGACCGCGTCAATCGCCTGCCACATCGAGGATACCCGGCGGCCGGTGCGCAAAGCCTGGCTTGGCTTGTCCCCCATCTGGATCGCAACATCCGTATGAATACAGGTTGCGACACCGCTAAGGCCCAAATATTTGGCAACTTGTTCCCGTACCAGCGTTTCGTCGCCAAACAGCAGGAATTCGACATCGTTTTTTTGCTCGGCGACCATCGCGCAGCCTGCAACGGTCATCGCGGGCCCAATGTCGCCGCCCATGGCGTCGATGGCTATCCGGACATTGTCAGGCATTAATGATCAACTCCAATGTCACAGGCTCGCGAATCGCTCCACATTTCTGCGCAACCAGACTTTTTTACAGGAATTCCGCGAAAATCGCATAAAATTCCCGTTCGCTGGTTGCGATTGCAACCGGCAGGATGCCGAAGTTCAAGGTAGCAGGCTCGCATCTTCGGGTCATGTCCGATCTTTCAGGGCGCGTAACGCCTCGAACGGCGAGGCAGGCTTGCTGCCAGCATCCTCCGGTTGCGCCTCCATTTTGAATTCAGCGCCCGGCTTGCGCGGATAGGGATCGACGCCGAGCGCGAAAAACTCGAGCGTCAGTTCGCCAAGATCGATGGTATCGCCGGTGATCGGGTCCGGAGGATCGATCCACTCCGATTCATTGCCGGGAATATCCGTTGCCGAAGCGGCAGCCGCTGCCGGATCCGACGAAAAATCGATATCTATCGCCTCAGCCAGTTCGGATTCAAACGGTTCCAGTGAAATTATGCAAATCTGCCCGATTGAAGCGCGCACCTCCCCAGCAACATGCAGCTGCTTCCCCTCGGGCTTTATCCGGAGAGTTGCCCGCAAGCTTTCGATGCGCTCCAGGCCAAATGCAGCTGCGATTGCCGCCCTCTCCGAGGGATCTGCTTCGATCGTCAGCTGTTCGCCGTCCATATCGAAAAGGTCGGCGACCGGATATGGCCGCACGAGCAGCGCCTTCGCTTGGTCCTGATGCGCTGCGCCCTGCTCTGGCAGGCCGCGGCGCCTTGGTTCCGTCGATTTCTTTTTCGCCATGAATATACCGCCAGCGGTTCTATGCCCTCGCAAAAGCGCCCTTAACAGGGGGGCACCCGACTATCACCCTGAATCCGGGCCAGACATCAGAGTGCTATGCCGGCATCCGGCCATTGCACAGAATCACCCAGAATGTCCTGCAGGGTGGATGCAGCCAGTGCCATCCGAACATCGCGCAGATATTGCGCCAAAACCGGCGCACCCGGCGCATCGGCACTGTCCTCGCAGAGATATACGTTGCGCGCCAGCGACGACACAAGCACATTCCCGTCGTCGGCTGCCAATCCCTCGCGATAGGCCTGCGCCCGGCCGAGATAGTTGGCTGCAAGCTTCTTCATCCGTTTCGGGACGGCAATGTCGCTGACCCCGGTCTCCCGCAGTGCAATCTCGAAGCGCTTGAACAACGCATCGGTCAGATCGCGAGCAATGTCTGGGCCAGGCGCCCCCGCCTCGCCAAGCCTCTGCACGACTGGCACCGCATGCAGGCACACCATCTCGAAACGGCCATCAAGCGTATCGGCCACCCCTAGATCGCGATAGAATACCGGCTGCCGCGCCCGGGACACGATCGCCTCGTTCAACCGCTCAACCATGGCCGCGTTGGGATCGCGGCGAAGAAAACCAAACATTTCGAACTTTCAGCAAAAACTGATCCGTCACCTGTGGATATGAACATTTTGACCTGCAAAAGCAATCGCGCCATGGATTTATTCGCATTGGAGATCTGTGCAGCAATTGCTTTTGGCCGCGTCGCAAAATAGACGTAATGCTGCTAAACTGGTATTCGGACACGGCAATCCGAGGCTGCCAACCAAAAGCACTGTTTGTATCTGGAGTGACCCATGAAGCCTGACGCTCGCGCAACAACCGCTACCGGTATGTCCCGGTTTGCACGGGTATCACTCGTTTGTGCTGCCCTGGCTGCGCCGATCGCGCTGGGTGGATGCCTCGGATATGACGGTGAGGTCTATCACGGCTACATCATTGACGATAATGCCATCAGCCAGGTGAAGACGGGCTCGTCGGCCGAACAGGTACTGGTGGTTCTTGGAACACCGACGACGACCTCCACCATTGGCGGCGATGCCTGGTACTACATCAGCCAGAAGAGCGACCGCCGTGTCGCCTTCATGCAGCGCAAGGTGCTCGATCAGCGCGTTCTCGCAGTTTACTACGACAAGAACAAGCGCGTGGAACGCATCGCCAATTACGGCATGCGCGACGGCAAGCTGTACGACTTCATTTCCCGCACGACGCCGACAGCCGGCAGCGAGCCGTCTTTCGTCCGCAACATGATGCAGAATCTGCTGCGGTTCAGCGACAAGTAGCGGGCACGGACGCAATAACCTCTGCAAGGATAAAGGGCGGGAACGTAATTCCCGCCTTAATTTTTGTGCCTCCTTGCAGCAGCCCTCCATGATCGACTGCAACGAAAAAAGGGCGGCCGCCAGGCCGCCCTTCCCGTTTCCGAAACCAGGGGCGGCAGGACCGCCCCGGCTTCAATCAGTTCCAGTGCGCCAGCACGGCCAGCAGCAGCAGCGCGACGATATTGGTGATCTTGATCGCCGGGTTCACTGCAGGGCCTGCTGTGTCCTTGTAGGGGTCGCCGACGGTGTCGCCAGTGACAGAGGCCTTGTGCGCCTCGCCGCCCTTCTCGTGACGAACGCCATCCTTGTCGACAAAGCCGTCTTCAAAGCTCTTCTTGGCGTTATCCCATGCACCGCCGCCCGAAGTCATCGAGATGGCCACGAACAGGCCATTGACGATCACGCCGAGCAGCATCGCGCCGAGCGCGGCAAAGGCCGAAGCCTTGGAGCCGGAAACGAACAGCACACCGAAATACACCACCAGCGGCGCCAGAACCGGCAACAGCGAGGGGATGATCATTTCCTTGATGGCTGCCTTCGTCAGCATGTCCACAGCGCGACCGTAATCAGGACGCTGCGTACCTTCCATGATGCCCGGCATTTCCTTGAACTGGCGGCGCACTTCCTCAACCACCGAACCGGCGGCACGGCCGACCGCGGTCATTGCAACGCCACCGAACAGATACGGGATCATACCGCCGAAGATCAGGCCGGCCACCACATAGGGGTTGGACAGATCGAAGGAAACGGTCCCGATATCCTTGAAGTACGGCACGCCAGCCTTCGAGAAGGCGGCAATGTCGTTGGTATAGGCTGCGAACAGCACCAGCGCGCCCAGGCCGGCGGAGCCGATGGCGTAGCCCTTGGTGACGGCCTTGGTGGTGTTGCCGACGGCGTCGAGCGCGTCGGTATTGTGCCGCACTTCGTCGGGCAGGCCGGCCATTT
>JAPOIA010000213.1 GCA_029979185.1 Alphaproteobacteria bacterium
ATGACCGGCGGCATGAGCTGTCCGCCGTTGGAGGCGGTTGCCTCAATAGCGCCGGCCTGCGCCGGAGTGAAGCCTGCCCGCTTCATCAGCGGTATCGTGACAACACCGGTCGCCATGATGTTGGATACAACCACACCGGAAATCGAGCCGAACAGGCCCGAGGCCAGAACCGACATCTTCGCCGATCCGCCGCGATAGCGGCCCATCACCGCAATGGCGATGTCGTTAAAAAAAGCAGCGCCGCCCGACGACGACAGGAACGCACCGAACAGGATGAACGGGATGACGATGGTGATCGCCACGTTCATCACGATGCCCAGCAGACCGCTCTGGTCGATAATGAGATAATAGACAAAGGAATTGAGATAGACCTGCTTGGTTTGCAGCGTGCCGGAGAACAGGTGTCCGACCAGCGCATAGACCATGAAAAACAGCACGACCCAGACAAGCGACCATCCAACAGTGCGCCGCAGCCCCTCGATACACAGAACGAACATGATCCAGGCAGCCACAAGGGCGATGAGCGGAGGATCGAAGAGGTTTTCCGAGAGGTCTGTCGCATTCCAGGCGATGTACCAGGATGCAATGAGTCCCGCGGCCGCGGCTATCCAGTCATACCACGGTACATGGTCACGGTCGGTTCCCCGAAGCAACGGATAGTTGATGAACACCAGGGCCAGACCAACGCCGAGAACGCCTGCCAGGAATTGTTCCGTCACGAATACATAGCCGGCCAAACGGTAGAGATCGGCGGCATTTGCCAGAACCACTACCGCCAACATCAGCGCCAGCAGCGTACGCAGCCAGATAACGGCGGAAGATTTGAACACTGCGGTCCTGAGTGGTACGTCGCTCATGAAAGCCTCGGTCTGGCAAATTCGGTCCGGATATTTCGGCAGGGCGTGCAGCGTGCAAGCGAACAGGGCGAAACGGCGGAATTCAGCGCCCTCCGTCCCGCTCGCGCATTCGCTGCAAGGAAGTCCCGCTGAAAGGAAGTCCCGCTGAAAGGAAGTCCTGCTGCAAGGAAGTTCAGCTATCCGGGCAAGGCCCAGCGACAGCCGGCAAACAGCAACGCCATGCGGAGTGCTTCCGCATGGCGCTATTCACGCAACTATCAGCGCTTCCAGACGCCGGCTTCCTTCAGGAACTTGATCGCGCCCGGATGATATTTCAGGTCGCCATGGTCCATGCCGAAGTTCTTCGGGTCGGTGCCACGGAAGGACGGATGGCCGGCAGCCAGATCCTTCTTGCTGTTGTAGAGGGTCTTGACGAGATTGTAGACCACATCGTCCTTGACCTTCGGATGGGTAACCACAGTGATGTGGTATTGCGCCATCCAGGTCGGCCCGATCACGCCGGGCAGATGCTTGGCCGGTTTCACCAGGCCCATGTAATACTCGGGGCGAACGGCCTTCATCTTCTTCAGGTTTTCAGGAGAATTCTCGAGCGAGATGAAGCGCACGCCGTCCATCGCAGAATTCAGTTCGGCGACTTTCGGAGCGCCAACGGCAAAGATTGTAGCCATGTTCTTGCCGGCCTTCAGGTCGTTGGCCGCGGTGATCAGGTTCAGCGACGGAGCCGGCTTCACATCGGCGAGACTCATGTCTGCGGTGGCCAGCATGGCGTCGAAAATTGTGCGACCCTGGGTGAAGCCCTTCCAGCCTGTCGCTGTCGGATACTTCTTCAGGTCGGCCAGGGTCTTTACCGGCCCCTTGTCCTTTACGAGCACGCCGACATTGAAATGAAAGATCGTCGCGGCGATGCGCAGATTTTTCATCTCCTTGCCCTTGTATTCCTGGGTGCCGCGCAGGGCAGCGCCTGCTTCGTCGTTGCTGGTCCAGGCAAATTCCGCCCGGCCGGTGTTCACCGAGGCCAGAATGTTGGATGGGGAGTTGTAGGTTGCCACGCGGACATTCATCTTGCCGTTCTGCTGCAGCACCTTGGCGACGACCTGCGCCTGCACGTTGTTAATCGCGCCAGGCGGCAAGGTGGACAGAGATACGGGCTGGGCCGCGGCGGCGGCGGCGGAAAGCGCCAGGGCAGCCGTGGACAGACCAAGATAACCGATAGATTTCACAAACATATTTCCCTCCCGGTAGAAAGCTGCACACATCTGCAGCCGAACGGTACTCATATCTCACATGAACAGGCGAGGGCTGTAAAGCGCCGGAACCGGTCAAATTCAGCATAAATCCCCTCAAATCGCGTCATTATGTCGTCCGCAGATACTTGACGGCAGCGCTGCCGCGCTCCCACATGGAGGTATGCAACGCAACGCAGCACTGCGGATAACCCCCTGGCGCCTGGGCGCAGCCATTGCGGCTGTCTATGCGCTTGTGCTGCAGTCTATCCTGCTACCTGCTGCGCCGGTCCCGGCTGGCGCACGCTCTGGCCTGATTGCGGGAATAGCCACGCCGCTTTGCACACCTTCAGCCCCGGCCCAATCCGGCAACGGCATCCCCGTGCATGGTCCCGCAGCACCGGCTGGCCAGCATTCCTGTATCTGCCTGTTTCATTGCCTGGCTGCCGGCAGTCCGCCACCGGACAGTCCCTTCGTCCACGTTCGGATAGCCGGTGTCCGGCAAATCGTGCATTCTGGCATTGCCGGAGCTCATCGCCTCCCCGGGCGCTTCCATGAGCGCCCCCAGGCACGCGCGCCGCCGGCCTCGATTCCCGCCTGATCCGGAATACATCCCGCGGCTGCGCCTGAAGCAGAACGCACCTCAATTCATTCGGGAATCGAAAACATGAAACATGCATTGTTCGCAACGGCTGTCGCGCTGGCAGCCGCCAGCCTCACAGCACCAGTATCCGCAATCGCCCAACATGCCGGGCATGACATGGGCAAAGCCAACCCGGCCAAAAGCGAAATGGCCAAGAAAGAGTACAAACTCGGCGACCTCGTCATCCGCCAGCCATGGGTGCGGGCAACGCCGAAGGGCGCACCGGTCGCCGGCGGCTACGTCACCATTACCAACACCGGCAAGAGCGCAGACCGTCTCACCGGCGGCACGTTTACCGGCGCTGGAGAGGTACAGGTCCACGAAATGGCAGTCACCGCCGGCATCATGAAAATGCGCCATCTCGACAACGGCCTGGAAATCAAGCCGGGGACGACGGTCACCCTGAAGCCGGGCAGCTACCACCTGATGTTCATGAAGCTGAAAGGCGGCGTTGCGCCCGGCAAGCCGGTGAAGGGCTCGCTGACCTTCGAAAAGGCCGGCAAGATCGACTTGGAATTCGCGGTCGGCGCCATCGGCTCGAAAATGGCGCCCGGCATGATGCACAAGCACTGATGCGCTGACGGGCGATGCCCTGACGCAAAACGAAAAATCCCGGAGCGGGTGACGCTCCGGGATGAAAAGACCGGGACGGGATGCGTCCTGCTACTTTTTCTTCTTTTCGACGACCAGAAGAGCGGCAACCTTCTTCACAGTCGCGGCCGGCGTCTTGTAGGCCTCGTCCAGCAGCTTCTCGATGTCCTGGCCGCTGACGGCTTCGGTTTCCATCTTCGACTTGTCGGCCTCGGCCTTGAAGTCCTTGTCCTTCATCGTCGCCATGAATGCCTTCTGCAACGCTGCCAGACGGTCGGCGGGCAGCTTCGGCGGCGCGATGATCGGGCGGCCAAGAACCTGGCGGGCGAAGATCAGCCGCATGATGGCCTTCTGCTCCGGCGTCTTGACGATGTCGGTGATCAGCGGAACGTTCGGCAGGTCTGCATGCTTGCTCAGGGCGAGCTGCACCAGCACATTGATCTTCTTTTCCTTCAGCCACTGCCCGCGGGTCGAAACGACGCTCGACCAGGACCAGCCGCAACGGCCCTTAACCTCGCCGCGTTCCATGGCCATGTTGATGTTGTTGCCGCCGCGATAGCCGACGATGACCTTGAACTTCGTGCCGAGAATGCCGTTCAGCACTTTCGGGAACTGGTCCGTATCGGCGCTGCCACCGGTGCCACCGACGATCAGTTCCTTGGTGTAGACATCCTCGAATGTCTTCACGTCCGATGTATTCCAGGAAACGCAGACGCTCACTTCATTGTTCATGCTGCCGATCCAGCTGAACTTCTGGGCATCAAACTTGGAGCCTGGCTGTCCGAACAGCGTATCGAAGGCAATGCCGCGCGCCGGAGCGCCGAGTGCGGTGCCGTCTTTCGGGGCGACATTGTAGAGCCAGTTGGCCATGCGCACCGAGCCTGCGCCCGGCATGTTCTGCACGACAATTCCGGGATTGCCGGGGATATGCTTGCCGATATGGCGCGCCAGCAGGCGGGCATAGGTGTCGTAGCCGCCACCGGACGAATAACCGACGAACATATTGACTTTCTTGCCCTTGTAGAAGTCGGCGACGGCATCAGCCTGAGCGGCGGCCGGAACAAGCGCGGCAATGACCAGCCCACCAAGGGCAGGAAGGAAGTTCTTCATGGGTATGTGCCTCCAATTTCGGGCCCTCCCGCCCGAGCGAAGCCCTCGTAGCACATTATTCCGCGCTTCCAAATCCACTAGTTCGGCGCTGAATCGCGAAAAACTGCCAGATGTGAAATTTTCTCGTCAAACTGTCGCGATAGGGCGCTATAAGCCTTCTCTTCCCTGTTGCCCGTCTGATGGATTTCCCCGAATTCGGATTCTGGTGCTTTTCGCCGCTTTTCTGACTTTTGCAATCGGTTTGCTTTTCATCGCGATGCCAATTCCGCTGGGATTGCCGCTGTTTGTCGTCGGTACCGCTCTTGTACTGACGGCCAGCCCAAATGCGCGGGTGATGTTCAAACGCTGGCGGCAGAAAAACCCCAGGACCAGCGCCATCATCCTCAAGCATGAACCAAGACTGCCCCGCCGCCTGCGCGCCGCCATGGAAGAGACCCGGCCGGACGGACATTGAGCCGTCCCCGGTTCACCTGCGGTCAGATGCGGGCAATTGTCGTTGCAGGCAGATAACCGATAAGCTCTGCGATGAACGCCTCGGCCTCGGCGGCGCCGGAAAAGACGCGGCGCGGAACGCCAATCGCCAGCAGATTGCCGACATAGATCACGATCATTTCTCCGGATGTCTCGACAGACGTCACGCCGCTCCACAGATACAGCGCATCCTCGGTCGCCGTTTTCAGCCGCAGGCCGTCCGGAGCGATAGTGATA
>JAPOIA010000214.1 GCA_029979185.1 Alphaproteobacteria bacterium
CGTATCGTTGGCGCCCGCCGGCGCCCGCGACCAGAACGGCGTCGCCTACGACCGTATCGTGGGCATTGCCAATCGTGGCGACCGGTAGGTCGAGGCGGGCCAGTGCCTGTACCAGGCCGAAGCCGGTTTCCTGATCGTAAGCGAGGACATGCCCGGGAAACAGGCGGCCGTCATTGGCCCGGATCCACACTTCCTCGGCCTCGCTGACGAGATAACCGATAGTAAGGATGACACCCCGGTCATTGATCACTACGCCATTGCCCGCCCGTTCTGTCCCGAGCGTTTCAGCCGTGAACGCATCTTCCGGGATGCGGGAGGAAATCGTGACCATGGACCCCAGAACCTGTTCGAGGTCATAGGCATAGTCCTCGGGAGCCGGTTGCAGCGCTGACGGGATTTTCCAGTCGGGTCCAGCCATGAAAGGTCTTCTCCGGGTCGTGCTGTGTCAGGGGGATTTGCTGGCGCGAGGCGCCAACCGTTCCGGGCTGACAATAGCACTATCCGGCGCAATGGGAACCGGCGTTAGAGCGGCAGTAACCGCAGGATTGCTTCACATTGCCTTTATTTCCTCCGGGCTGCTCGGTGATCCGCCTGGGGCGATGTGCGCCAGCGCACACTGTGGCTAAGGCATTGGCCTAAAATGCAATCGGGTCCTATACTTGATCCATGTTCGCTGATTCTTGGCAGCCGGAGCCAAAAGCTTGCAGGATGTACGAAGATGCTGGCTGGACCCGTCAGTGGAACCGGCAGGATAATCGATGAGTGACGACGGCGAAAATGAACGCCCGAAGCGGCGGCGCAACAGAAGCAAGAGCAAGGACGTCAATCCATGGCTGGCCGCAGCCTGGAGCGGTTCGTCCGGCGGCGGCAGCGCCCAGCAACCTCCTTCTCAACCGACACAACCCTCGAAAAGGGGATTTCCTATGCTGAATATGGCCCGAATTCTGATCGGTATCGTGGTGCTTTTCGTGCTGATGTTTGTCGGTGGCTCTTTCTACACCATCGATCAGGGCGAGCGCGGCGTTATCCTGCGGACCGGCAAGGTTGTCGGCACCGCCCAGCCTGGCCTTGGCTTCAAGATACCGTTTCTGGACAAAGTGGTGAAAATCTCCACCCAGACCCAGACCTATACCTGGAACAAGGTCAATTCCTATTCCGCCGACCAGCAGCCGGCAGATCTCAAGATTTCCGTGACATTCCGGGTGGAACCGACAAAAGTGGCGGAGATTTACTCCAAGTTCGGCTCCATCCCCAGCGCAGTGCAGCGCATCGTAAGCCCGATCGTCAATCGCGACGTTAAGGTGGTGTTCGGTGGATATTCCGCGGTTCGCGCGATTCAGGAACGCGGCAAGCTCAATTCCGACGCCCGTGAGGCCGTGCGCCAGGCGCTGGAAGGCGAACCGCTGATCCTGCAGAGCTTGCAGATCGAAAGCATCGACTTCTCACGCGAATACATCCGCTCGGTCGAGCAGCGCATGCAGGCGGAAGTGGAAGTTCAGCGGTTGCGCCAGAACGCCATGCGGGAAAAGGTACAGGCGGAAATCACCGTGACCAAGGCTAAGGCCGAGGCTGACGCTGTCCGCGCCCGGGCCCAGGCAGATGCAGACCGCATCAAGCTGCGGGGCGACGCTGAAGCTTCAGCGATCAATGCCCGGGGCAAGGCACTGCGAGACAATCCCGCGTTGATCGGTCTCGTGCAGGCCGAGAAATGGAACGGTCAGCTTCCGCAGACCATGGTTCCCGGCGGGGCTTTGCCCATGCTCAACCTGAATTCGGTGCTCCAGAAGCAGCAATAGGCCGAAATTGCAGATGCGGGCGTTGCGGATTCATCCAAAACGCTCGCATTTTACGTCGTGGCGTGGTACCCGCAGCGTCAAGATCGTTCGGCTCAATGCAAACACCCGCCAAGGGTTTCGCAAATTGCCGGAAAGCACGTGTTACGGGACCTAGATGTCAGACATATTTCGCGAAGTAGATGAAGAGGTCAGGCGCGAGAAAGCGGCGCAGTTCTGGAATAAGTACCAGAATGCGATAATCGTGTTGGCGCTGGCTATCATTCTGGGCGCTGGCGGTTGGCGATACTGGCAGTACCAGCAACGCACCGCCGCCGAAGCTGCCGGGCTGGAATTCCAGGAAGCCATTCGCCTCGCCGGCGAGGACAAGACCAAGGAGGCCGAGCAGGCCTTCGAGAAGATTGCCAAGCAGGGGCCGCCCGGCTATGCGGCGCTGGCCAAGTTGCGCGCGGCTGGCGAGTTGCAGAAGCGCGACAAGGCTGATGCGATGAAGGCATTCGACGCTATCGCGGCCGACACGACGGTACCCGCAGCTCTTCAGGAAGCGGCCCGTATTCGGGCTGCAGCAATCGCGGTCGATACGGAATCTTACGAAGACTTCAAAAAGCGGCTGGAGCCTCTTTCCAAGACCGGGAACCGGTTCCGCTATACAGCGCTGGAGTTCCTGGCTGTCTCCGCAATCAAGGCAGAGAAATATCCCGAGGCAACGGCATGGCTCGACCTGTTGATTTCCAGTCCTGCTGCGCCTGATTCCATTCGCCGTCGCGCCAATGCCCTGCAAGGGTTGGTCGCTGGCAGCAAGAGTGGCGAAAAATAGGTTTTCCGGTACGTTTCGCTATACTGGCCGATCGACAGGGCGCTGATTTAGTGCCGGGAAACCGGCAGCTGTACGGTGTGCGCTTGTATTCGTCGGCGGGTATCAAGGATTCGCGCCGGCCCTGCAGTCCAACCAAGAGACCAATGTCCTTCGTTCTGGCAATCATAGGCCGTCCCAATGTCGGCAAATCGACCCTGTTCAACCGGCTGGTTGGCAAGAAGCTGGCGCTCGTCGATGACCAGCCGGGCGTCACGCGCGATCGTCGCGAGGGCGAGGCCAAGCTGGGCGATCTGCGTTTCACCATCATCGATACCGCGGGACTCGAGACCAGTGCTGCGGAAAGCCTGACTGGACGCATGCGTGCCCAGACCGAGGCTGCAATTCAGTCAGCCGACGCGATCCTGTTCCTGATCGATGCGCGCTCGGGTCTCCTGCCCGAGGATCAGCATTTTGCCGATCTGGTGCGCCGTGCCGGTAAGTCGGTAATCCTCGTCGCCAACAAGGCGGAAGGAAAAGTGGGCATGCCGGGCGTCTATGAGGCTTTTTCGCTGGGCCTTGGCGACCCGGTTCCCCTATCGGGCGAACATGGCGATGGCTTCTCCGGTCTCTACGATGCGATCCGCGAGGCGCTGCCCGAACAGACTGCCTTGATCGACGACTTCGAGGAGGAAGCTGCTGCACCGCTCGTACTGGCAGACGACGAAGACGGCAGCGAGCTGGATCCGGACAAGCCGCTGCGCATCGCTATCGTGGGCCGCCCGAATGCCGGCAAGTCGACCCTGATCAATCGCATTCTCGGCGAGGAGCGGCTGCTGACCGGACCGGAGGCTGGCATCACGCGCGATTCGATAGGCATCGACTTCGCCTCGCCATTGCCGGACGGCGGCGTTCGCCAGATGAAGCTGTTCGACACGGCCGGCATGCGGCGGCGCGCCAATGTGCAGGAAAAGCTTGAGAAGCTCGCCGTTGCCGACACGCTGCGCGCCATCCGCTTCTCCGAAGTCGTGGTGGTCCTGCTGGATGCCCAGATTCCGTTCGAGAAACAGGACCTCGCCATCGCAGATCTTGCTTCGCGCGAGGGCCGGGCAATCGTGATCGCCGTCAACAAATGGGATCTGGTTGACGATCCCAATACAAGGCTCGCCGAAATGCGCGAGCGCGCTGCCCGGCTTTTGCCGCAGATGCGCGGGGCGCCGGTCGTGCCGGTCTCCAGCATCACCGGTTCGGGCATCAGGCAGCTGATGTCCGCCATCGTGTCGGTTCACGAGACTTGGAACCGGCGCATCTCCACCGCCCGGCTGAACCGCTGGCTCGCGGAAGTGCTGGAGCGTTCGCCGCCGCCGGCGGTTGCGGGCCGGCGCATCAAGATCCGCTACGTTACCCAGCCCAAGGCGCGACCGCCGCACTTCACGATTTTCGGTAATCAGCTCTCGGCCCTTCCGGCCAGCTATGAGCGTTATCTGATCAACAACCTGCGTGATACGTTCAACCTGCCGGGAGTACCGATCAGGATATCGAAGCACGGCAGCGCAAATCCCTTCGACAAGGGCAAGCGCAGGATTCAGTAGAAGCGGGCGCGCTCGCCAAAGTCCTCGAATACCGGGCTGTTATTGCGGTGGCTGGAAACTCTTCACGCTTTTTGTTTTGACGTCGTAGAGCTTGCCAGTCTCGCTCCATCCCGGCATGCACAGGTCGGCGATCTGGGGCGCAATGTCCTCCGGGGCGGGAACGGTCTGCGGATCTTCCCCGGGCATGAGCGCAGCGCGCATGGCTGTGCGCACATGGCCCGGCGTCATCGCCATTATGCGCACCGGGGTCGAAGCGGTTTCCGCCGCATAGGAACGGACGAGCGCCTCCAATGCTGCCTTTGTCGACACATATACTGCCCGATAGGGCCGCACTTCCGCGCTATGCGCATTGGCGGATGAAATAAACACGGCCCGTCCGGCATCGGATGCCCTTAACAGCACATCGAGCGAGCGGATCAGGCGGAAATTCGCCGTGACATTGACGGCAAAGCCGTCGTCCCATTCTTTCGGTTCGATGTGGGAAATCGGCGTGATCGGCCCCAAAATCCCTGCATTGGCTACAAGGATATCCAGCTTGCCCCAGCGGTCGAAGATTGCGCGTCCCAACCGGTCGAGCGCATCGAAATCGCGCAGGTCGCACGGCGCAAGCGTCGTCTCCTGACCGAGAGCCCTGATTTCGTCGTCGAGTTCCTCCAGTGCGCCCTGGGTGCGGGCGAGCGCGATCACATGGGCGCCGCGGCGCGCAAGCTCCAGCGCAACGCCGCGCCCAAGACCGCGCGATGCGCCCGTGACAAGGGCGATGCGATTGGCAAGCGGAAGTGTCATGAAGAGGTCCCGTTAGGAGGGCGGCAGCAAGGGAGGCCGCCGTTGTGTATTTCAGACGGCTTCTGTCAGCAGCGACAGCTGCCGGGCAGGGGATTGGCCGGTCAGGTCGGTAAGCGTCGTCGGGTAATCGCCGGTGAAGCAATGA
>JAPOIA010000215.1 GCA_029979185.1 Alphaproteobacteria bacterium
CCGCGGAAGTGATTTCAACAGCACTGGCGCCAGCCAGCATCAACCGCGCGACGTCGAGGCCGTTCTGTACGCCATTCATGCCGATAAGCGGCTTGTCGGGGCCCAGCACTGCGCGCGAGAGCGTCAACCAGTGACAGGTCAGTGGTACATTCCAGTGGCCGCCGACGCCGAGGCTGGTTCCGAGCATCGGCTCCATGGTTTCGAGGTCCGGTATCATGCCAAGCAGGCGCCCGGCCATGACGACGGAGTCGGCCCCTGACGCGAAGGCTGCCACTGCGAGGTCCGGCACGCGCTCGCTTTGCCCGGTTATCTTCACCCATAGCGGCAGATTTATTTCCTTGCGTACTCGTCGCACGATATGGGCAACGCGTTCCGGCAAAAGCTCGGTCGAGACGGTCCCCTTGCTTGCTTGGCTCGCATAGGGTGTGCCGATATTTAGTTCGAGCAGGCGCAAGCCGGCGTTTTGGGCCGTCTTCGCCCACTCAACAGCGCGGTCGAGATCGCCCATGATGATGCTCGCCGCGACATAGGCATCGGCCTTGGCGGCCTCGCGATCAAGCGTGGAGACCTGCTTCAGCCATTCATCGAACGTGCCGGGAAACAGACCCGAGCGGCAGGCGATGAAAGCCGATGCAGGCGCTCTCGGTCCCCATTCGCATGGGTGCCAGAATTCATCGAGGACAGTGTATTCGGCGCGAGCCAGTTGGTCCTTGCCGGCTTGTACCTCGTTCACCGATTTCATGACGACGACTGACGCGCCGCCCGCCAGGGCGCGGCGCACACCGGACGGCTCGATCAGGTGTTCGCCAGCGCCGGCTATCACCGGATTTTTCAACTCGAGTGAGCCGACATTGACTCGCAGATCACAAGGCATTGCCAAAGTTCCTTTCAATGAAGTGCAACGAGAGGAGGGCTTTGTCTGTGTTCCAGCGTGATTGCTGCGCAGTGTGCCTCTGGCATTGTGTTTGCTTCCTCTGGCCCTGCGTGTTCATGTAACAGGTGTCATTCCACCATCAACGTTGATTGCAGTACCCGTCACATAACTTCCCGCATCGGACGCAAGGAACAGGGCGACGTTGGCAAATTCCTCGGCAGTACCAAGGCGTCCCATTGGAATGTTCTTGCCCATTTCGGCGTAAAGTTTCTCCAGCTTCTCGCCCGTGCCGCCGGCGCGTCGGACCCATTGGTCGCTTTCGATCAGGCCGACATGCAGCGAGTTTACGAGCACATTGTGTAGCGCTCCCTCGTTGGCGAGGGCCTTGGTTAGGGCGAGGCCCGCAGCGCGTGATACGGAGGTGGGCGTAGAGTTGGCTCGCGGCGCTTTTGCGCCGGTATTGAGAATATTGATGATGCGGCCCCAGCGGCGCTCCACCATTTTCGGAAAGGCCTGTCGGGCCAGCCGGATGGCTGCGAAGAGTTTGAGGTCGAGATCGGCCTGCCATTCGTCGTCGGTGACTTGTGCGAACGGCTTGGCCGCCGATGTGCCTGCATTGTTGACGAGCACATCGATCCGGCCGAACGCCTTTTCCGCTTCGGCGAAGGCCTTGTTGCAGCCATCGGCTGTGCTGACATCGGCGGCGATAGCGACGATCCGTCCGCCCGCGGCTGCTTTTCCGACAGCGGCCCTGGCCGCTTCCAGTGTGTCGGCGCTGCGGGCGACAAGCGCCACATCAGCGCCAGCCATGGCGAAGTTGCCGGCGATCGCAAAACCGATGCCTTTACTCGCGCCTGTTACCAGCGACGACCGGCCTGTCATGGGCATGGTTATCATGTGATGTCTCCCGGTGTCATGTTCTGCAAGGTGGGCTGCAAGTCTCGGCTTACAGGCCGTCGTCGCGCGGGGGAATGTTGAGGCCGCGTTGCACAGCCGGACGATTGCCTATGCGCTGCAACCATGTTTTGACGTTTGGATATTTGCCGAGATCGATTTCCTGCATCTGCCAGCGATAGATCCATGGATAGGCGGAAATGTCGGCGATGGAGTATTCGCCAGCCAGATAGTCGCGGCCAGACAGTGTCTTGTCGAGAATACCGTACACCCGATTGTTTTCTTCCTGCCAGACGCCAAGATGTGGATGGTCCTCGCCATTGTCACGGCAACGCACCTGCCAGTGCACGCCCATGCCGGTATGTGTTACGTGCCCGGATGCAAAGAACAGCCAGTTCAGCACCTCGCAGCGCGCCACGGGATCTTCCGGGACAAGTTTTCCTGATTTCTCGGCCAGGTACATGAGGATTGCGCCGGATTCAAACAGGGTGACCTTTTGGCCGTTAGGTCCCTCGTCATCGACGATGCAGGGAATGCGGCCGTTCGGATTGATGGCCAGATACCAGTCCTTCTTCTGTTCCTTTTTTTCCAGCGCCATGGGGTGAACGGTGTAGGGCAGGCCGGTTTCCTCCAGCATGATGGATGCCTTGCGGCCGTTCGAGGTTGCCTTGCTGTAGAGTGTGATCATCTTTGTCCCGTTATACAGTTTCCCAGTAATCAAAATTCAATCACCAACCGGCCGCGCGTGCCACCGGCTTCGAGACGGCGGTGTGCGTCGGGGGCGTCTTCCGGCTGGTAGGTCGCGGCAACGCGCAGGGTCAGGATACCGTCTTCCACCTGCTGGCGGAGCTTGTCGAGTTTTTCGAATTCGCCGTCATAGTTGCGCACGAAGGTCCGGGAGAATCGTATGTCGCGTACGGGCTCGCCCTCGAAGCCGCGCACAGAGGTGAAGGCGCCGCCGTCCTTCACCGCCGGAATGACCTGTTCCTTCTGTACGGCTCCGTCCGCGAGACCGTCGACACCATCGGGAAAATGCTCGCGAATGCGTGCGGCAACGTCCGGTCCGCGGCGCACGACGATGTCGGCTCCGAAGGACTTCACCAGTGCCTCATCGGCTTCCGATGCATCGGCGACAACGGTCAGTCCGTCTGCCTTGGCTAGTTGAATCACGTAACCGCCATAGGCTCCAGCAGCGCCCGTCACGGCGATGGTCTGACCGGTCTTCAGATCGAGGAGGTCGATGGAGAGCCGGGCTGTCAAGCCGTTCATCGGGAGCGTGGCGGCTTCGGCATGGCTCGCGCCCTTGGGCGCCTTCACGACATTGCTTGCGTTCACATTGATCTGTTCCCGATAGGCGCCATAGCTGCCTTTCGATACGATCATTGCCAGAACCGCATCACCGGCTTGCACGCCTGTCATTACGCCTTCGCCGACTTCATCGACAATACCGGCAACTTCCATGCCCGGAA
Source organism: Alphaproteobacteria bacterium (assembly GCA_029979185.1). GTDB lineage: Bacteria > Pseudomonadota > Alphaproteobacteria > Rhizobiales > Beijerinckiaceae > Terripilifer. The sequence continues at coordinate 3,238 of JAPOIA010000215.1, forward strand.
CGTAGGGCGGGGGATCAACCTTCTGCTGTTCGGTGCGCGCGCCGTTGCGCGCCATTATGTCGGTTGGATTGACCGTTGCGGCGTGGACACGGATTCGCACCTCGCCGGGCCCGGCATGAACTTCCGGCAAGTCTATGACTTTGAGGACTTCCGGCCCCCCGTGTTTGAACAGGCCAACAGCGCGCATGATTTCTATCCCTGAATATTTTGGCTCCTTTGAGCGGATTGCCAGAATGCCAGTATCCGCGGGGAAAGCAACCGTCCCGCGGCGAAGCTACCCGCATGGACATCAACCGGCAGTGCTGCCACTATCGGGTCAGGTCGATTGAATTTGTGACGGAGACTGGTAGTGGACGAGGCAAATCTGAACGCTACGGCGAATTTTCAGACGTCCGACGGTGTGTTCAAGAGCGCCTGCCGCATGTGTCATGGCGGCTGCGGCGCACTGATCAGGGTTGAAAACGGCTTCATCACTAATATTTCAGGCGATCCGGACAATCCTATGAACAAGGGCAAGCTGTGCCCGCTGGGCGCTGCCAGCCTCGAGCAGGTCTACAATCCGCGGCGACTCAAGTATCCGATGCGCCGGGTTGGCGCGCGCGGCGAGGGGCAATGGCAGCGCATTTCGTGGGATGAGGCCTATGACGAGATTGCCAGCAAATTGCGCGTCGCTATAGACCGCGACGGGGCGGAGTCGATCTGGGTCGGGACGGGTACCGGACGGCATCACTTTGGTTTCGTGTCGCGGTTCGCCAATGCAATCGGCACGCCGAACTGGTGCGAACCAGGAACGGCGCAATGCTTCCGGCCCCGCGTCCATGGCAGCGTACTGACCATGGGGCAGTTGCCGGTTTGCGTTTACACGAACGATGTCTATCCCGAACTTATCCTGTTCTGGGGGCACAATCCTCTTTACTCGGGGCCTGATGGTGAACTCGGATTTGGCGTACGCGAAGCGCTGGTCCGCAAGCCGAAAACGATTGTTGTCGATCCACGTGAAACCTATCTGGCGAAGAAGGCGGACATCTGGCTGCAGTTGCGGCCCGGTACTGACGATGCGCTGGCGCTTGCGATGCTCAATGTCATTATCGGCGAGGGTCTTGAGGACCGAGAGTTTGTCGATAGATGGTGCCACGGATTCGAGGATCTGGCAGATCGCGTGAAGCAGTTCACGCCGGAATGGGCTGAATCGATCACATGGGTCAGTGCCGAAAAGTTACGCGCGGCGGCACGGCTCTATGCCCAGACCAAGCCGTCGATGCTGGAATGGGGCTGCGCCATCGAGCATACTCCGGCCTGCTTCCAGACGGTGCGGGCCCTACTTTGCCTGCCTTCGATCACCGGCAATATCGACCAGCCGGGGAGCTGGTCTTTTGGCATGACACCGCTGCCGCCACTGCCACAGCTCTTCGACAAGATGCCGATGGAGCAGCAGAAGAAGCGGCTCGGCTTCGATCAGTACAAGGTGCTGAGCGGAGAGCTTGCGCAATTGCCTTCAGCGCATATTCCGACCGTGTTCGAGGCGATCCGCACGGGCAAGCCCTATCCGGTGCGCACCGGCATGATCTTTGGCAACAATGCTCTGTCGACATACGGCGACGTGAAGAAAGTCTATGAGACGCTTATGGCGCTCGATTACCTCGCCGTTGCCGAACTCTACATGACGCCGACGGCGGAACTCGCCGATCTGGCCAAGGCCGAGGGCGCCATGTCGGCGGAGCCGTTCCGCTCTCCGATCACGGATTTCTACATGACCAACCCGATTGCCCGCGCGTCGAAGATCATGGCCGAATGCTCGGCCCTGAAGAACGTGCAGAAGCTCGAGGCCG
>JAPOIA010000216.1 GCA_029979185.1 Alphaproteobacteria bacterium
GGACTTCAACTATGATCAGGGCGCTGCTCAAAAGTCGCCAAAGCAATTTCTTCAAGCAAGTTTCAGTTGAGATGGTCGAAACTTAGTCGCCTGTAGTCGCCAAAGAAATTCGCAGGAGTTAAAATAAGATCAAGGCGCTGATCCAAAGAAAGGTTCCGGCGCCAGAGGACCGGCTGACGCTCGACGAAAGCCAGGGGCTTAAGGTGTTTATCGCTGATCAGCGTGGCCGCTGCATGCAGTGTCACAATGGCCCAATGTTTACCAACCAGTCGTTTCACAATATCGGAGTGCAATTTCGCGGGCCTGTATCGGCGGAGCAGGGGCGTATTGCCGGCGTCAAGTCGCTTGTGAAGGATGAGTTCAATTGCGCCAGCAAATATTCCGACGCTAAGCCGGAGCAATGTTCCGAGCTGAAATTCCTGCGTACAAGCGGCAGGGATCTTCTAGGCGCATTCAAGGCCCCGACCTTGCGCTATCTGAGCAAATCGGGTCCCTATATGCACAACGGCAGTCTTAAGACGCTGGAGGACGTTACCTGGCATTATCGCACGACACCGATCGCCGGAGTGGGGCGGACGGAACTCGATCCATTTGTGATAACCGATACAGAGTTCGTTCAACTAGAAAAATTCCTGCTTACGCTTGATGGACCGATTGCAGCCGATCCGAAGTATCTGCGCTCCCCCAACAAGCCACCGCCGCGCGGATATTGAGCAGCAAGTTACGTCGCGCAGCGTTACGTTCTGCGCGGTCTATTTGAGCGTCCGCCGAAATGCCGCATAGCGCTGCAGCAACTCTGCGGCGATGACAGGGGTGGAATCATACGGTTTCGTTTGCCATGTTTCGAGCGCGCCATTCCATTCGCGGGCAAGCTCTCCCAGACGCAAGCCTTCATAAAGTTGTGCGAATTTTCCGGGATCGCCTGTCAGCTTGAGGATGTGCACAGGCTTGCCGACAGCAAGGGCCTCGCCGATCATGTTGACGCTGTCCGAGGTGACCAGAAACCCATCTGCCAGCGCCAGCATTTGCCGATATGGGTTTTGGCCATAGCCGTCCCAGACGAACATGCGATGCGGCGATGTTTGCGCCAGTAACAGAAGTTTTTCCACCACAATCTGTGGAGTCCGCCGCGACGGCGAAACCATCAGGCTCGCTCCCTGCGCTAACAGTTGCTCGAGCGCCTGCCAGGTTCTGGCGATGTCCTCCGGCCCAAAGGCGAAACGGCTGTTTGGACCACCGATCAGGCAGGTCACTCGCGGTTGCGGAAGCAACAGCAGGCGGGAGTCGAGGGCTTCCCCGGCCTCCTCCAGCGCCTCGATCCCATTTGCGAGATCGCCATGGGGATGGGGTGCAGTCAATGTGCTGACAATATTGGGGCCGCTCAGGTTGTCGTGCTGCGGCGCCCAGATCAAATCGAAAACGCTGCGGTTGGTGCGCGGGTCGCCGAGAAAGACGGTGAAGATGCGCCCGCCGGATTTGCGCTTAAGCTTTCTCAAGGCCGGGACGGTCTCGCGGGCCGAGGCGATGGCGATATCCGGCCATGGCGGACTTGTTGCCGCGCTGTCGAGCGGATCGGCTGGTCCCCAGGGCGCTAGAGCGGCAAAGAGGCAGCGGGGGCGAACCGGGCACAAATCCGGCTCAATTCCCAGCTGGCGCGCCAAGCCGATGCAGGGGACGACGTGGCCGGGCTTCGATGACGCCAGGATGCGAATACGGGTATCCTGCGGCAGCCGTTCAAGCTGATCCATGCGACCCCGCTGCTGCTTATTCGGGTTGCGAGAACCGTCTATTTGAATTGTACCTTGAGGATTTCGTACGATTTGCCTCCGCCGGGGGCATTTACCTCGATGGTGTCGCCAGCCTGCTTGCCAATAAGGGCGCGGGCGATGGGCGAAGTTATGGAGATCTTGCCGCCTTTAACGTCTGCTTCGCTTTCGCCGACGATCTGGTAGACTTTCTCCTCTTCGGTGTCCTCGTCAATCAGGTCCACGGTTGCGCCGAACTTGATGGTGTTGCCGCTCAGTTTCGATACGTCGATCACCTCGGCCCTCGAAAGCTGATCCTCGAGCTCTGCAATGCGGCCTTCGTTGTGCGATTGCGCTTCCTTGGCCGCATGGTATTCCGCATTTTCGGAAAGGTCGCCGTGCTCGCGGGCGTCGGATATCGCCTGGATGATGCGCGGGCGCTCTTCCTGCTGGCGTTTCCTCAACTCCTCCGCAAGTGCCGCATGGCCGCCTGCCGTCATCGGAACTTTTTCCATCGCTTGTCTCTCTTGAGGTTCTTTGCAAATTCAGCCCGGATGAGCGGGCTGTCTCATGTTTCCAGCAATATTGTGTCGATTTTCCCCGTGCCCGGCAAGCGTGATGCCGGAACGGGGAAAAGGCAATCCGGTTCAGCCCTTACGCTTCAGGCAAAATAGTCCTGCAGGGCCCGCACATCCAGATCGCCCGCCTGGTAGGCGTGAATCCCCTGTGCGGCTGCAATCGCCCCAGCCAAGGTGGTGTAGTAGGGAACCTTATGCAAGAGGGCGGCGCGACGAAGGGACATGGAATCGGACATGGCCTGCGCGCCTTCAGTGGTATTGAATACCAGCTGTATGGTGCCGTTCTTGATCGAATCGACCACATGCGGCCGGCCTTCCGAGACCTTGTTGATGCGGGTCGACTTGATCCCCTGTTCGCTCAGGTAGCGCTGGGTGCCGCCCGTCGCGACGAGCTGGAAGCCATTTTCGCTCAACAGGCGGGCCGTTTCCAGAATTCTCGGCTTGTCGTCGTCGCGCACGGAAACGAAGACCGTTCCGGCTACCGGAACCTGCGTTCCGCCGCCGAGCTGGCTCTTTGCGAAGGCCATCTCGAAATTGCGATCTATGCCCATGACTTCGCCGGTGGAGCGCATTTCCGGACCCAGAACCGTATCCACACCGGGGAAACGGGCGAATGGGAATACCGCTTCCTTGACCGCAACATGGTTCAGGTCCAGCGCCTTCAGCCCGAAGGATGCAAGCGACTCGCCGGCCATGATGCGGGCGGCGATCTTGGCGATCGGGTGGCCGATGACCTTGGCGACGAAAGGTACGGTACGCGAGGCGCGAGGATTGACCTCGAGGACGTAGATATCGCCATCCTTCAGCGCATATTGCACGTTCATGAGGCCGCCTACATCCAGCGCCAGAGCCATCTTTTTGGTCTGTTCCTCAAGTTCTGCAATAATATCCGGATCAAGTGAGCGTGGCGGCAGCGAACAGGCAGAGTCGCCTGAATGAATGCCCGCCTCCTCGATATGCTCCATGATGCCGGCGATGAAGGCGTCCTTGCCATCGCACAGACAATCGACGTCCACTTCGATCGCGTCCGACAGGTAGCGGTCGAACAGCAGAGGGTTCTTGCCAAGAACCGTGTTGATCTGGCCGGTCTTGTCGTTGGGGTAGCGGGCCTTTACATCCGAGGGGATCAGCGAGGGCAGTGTGCCCAAGAGGTAATCCTCGAATGAGGCCATGTCGCGAATGATCGCCATGGCCCGGCCGCCCAGTACATAAGATGGACGAACGACCAGCGGCAGGCCAAGTTCGCCGGCGATGATCCGCGACTGTTCCACCGAATAGGCGATACCGTTTTTCGGCTGCTTCAGGCCGAGCTTGTCGAGAAGCCGCTTGAAGCGGTCACGATCTTCGGCCAGGTCGATGGAATCGACGGAGGTGCCGAGGATCGGAATACCGGCATCTTGCAGGCCGTTCGCCAGCTTCAAAGGTGTCTGGCCCCCGAATTGTACGATCACGCCCTTCAGTGTGCCGTTGTTCTGTTCCCTGGTCAGTATCTCGAGCACGTCCTCGATGGTCAGTGGCTCGAAGAACAGCCGGTCTGACGTATCGTAGTCGGTGGAGACTGTCTCCGGATTGCAATTGATCATGATCGTTTCGTAGCCGGCATCGCTCAAGGCGAAGCAGGCGTGAACGCAGCAATAGTCGAACTCGATGCCCTGACCGATGCGGTTGGGGCCGCCACCGAGGATCACGACTTTCTCGCGGTCGCTTGGCTGGGCTTCACAGACGGTAGTGCCCGCGAATGGTTTTTCATATGTCGAATACATGTAGGCGGTCGGAGAAGCGAACTCGGCCGCGCATGTATCGATACGTTTGTAAACGGGCCTTACCTCGAGGCTGTGGCGCAGTTTGCGGACTTCGTCCTCGGTCTGGCCGGACAGGGATGCCAGGCGCAGGTCGGAAAAGCCGGCAGCCTTGAGCATTCGGAAGTTGTCGGCATTCTGCGGCAAGCCATGGGCCTTGATGCGCTGCTCCATGCGGACAATTTCAGCAATCCGCTCGATGAACCACTTCTCGATCTTGCAGGCGCGATAAATTTCTTCGACGCCCATGCCCATGCGCAGTGCCTGGGCGACAACCAGCAGCCGGTCCGGCGTCGGTGTCCCCAGGGCAGCGCGCATGACGTTCATGTCGTCGCCTGCGCCAAGCCCTTCAATCTCGATCTCGTCGACGCCGGACATGCCGGTTTCGAGCGAGCGATAAGCCTTCTGCAGGGATTCGTTGAAGGTGCGGCCGATCGCCATGGCCTCGCCGACGGACTTCATGGCCGTCGTCAGGATCGGTTCGGCGCCGGGGAACTTCTCGAAGGCAAAGCGCGGAATCTTGGTTACGACATAGTCGATGGTCGGCTCGAAGGATGCAGGTGTCGCGCCGCCGGTTATGTCGTTGGCGATCTCGTCGAGCGTATAGCCGACCGCGAGTTTGGCTGCGACCTTGGCGATAGGGAAGCCGGTCGCCTTGGAGGCAAGCGCCGAGGAGCGCGACACGCGCGGGTTCATCTCGATGACGATCATCCGGCCGTTCTCGGGATTGATCGCGAACTGGACGTTTGAGCCGCCGGTTTCGACGCCGATCTCGCGCAGCACCGCAATCGATGAATTGCGCATGATTTGGTATTCGCGGTCGCTGAGGGTCAGGGCCGGTGCGACGGTGATCGAATCACCGGTATGGACGCCCATCGGATCGACGTTTTCTATCGAGCATACG
>JAPOIA010000217.1 GCA_029979185.1 Alphaproteobacteria bacterium
GGTCCATGCTGCCAATCGACAGAAGGCCGACGTTGATCGGGTGAAATCCGTCGACATCCTTCGCCGGAGAGATGGCTTCCAGCACGCGGGTCGAGTTGACATGCCCGGGTAGCGGCAGTTGCACGAGAATGCCATGGATCGCCGGGTCGGCGTTCAGCGCCTCGACCAGTTCGACAATCGCGGCCTCGCTGGTATCTGCCGGTAGCGTATGCTGCACGGAGTGGAAGCCGCATTGCTCGGCCGCACGCCCCTTGGAACGGACGTAGACATGGCTCGCAGGATCGTCTCCGACGAGCACGACCGCAAGGCCCGGGCGAACGCCGCGCGCGATAGATGTTTCCGCGCCGCTAGCCACATCGCGCAACACCTTTGCGGCAACCGCCTTGCCGTCGATGGCCAATGCGCCATGGCCTGACGGCTTCAAGAGAGCATCCACTTCTTCAGTCATTCCCGCTCCTGCCGGTAAAATCCATACCATTCATCGTCTTTTGGCAGACACGCACGCGAATGCCAAGGACATCCGGGACAACGGCCATAGACATCCCACCGGAACCGGCGCCCCGACGAGTTTTCCATTCAACGGAGACCACATCCCACCAGCAGGCCCTGTCAATCCCGTGTTGAGGCCCGCTCCCAACACTACCCGGGGGCGAATGACAGGGTCGCAGCGGCGGTGCCGACCCCACCCGGCGGCAAAACCGTCAATCCCGGCTTCTCGGCGAACTCACCATCGAAAGCAACGGGGTCCCCGTGACCCGTCCAGGCCTCCAGGGAAACAAAAGGCGCACCGGGACGGGACCATATTGCGAAATGCGGAAAATTATCGGCCGCGACCGAAATGCGCCCATGACCAGGCCGCTCCAGAGCCAGCCACTTGCTATCGGCATGCAGGAAGCACATCGCCTCCTGCGCAAATACCTGATCATTCAAGGCAAGCGTCCGTCCAAACAGCGGTATTGAACGCCGCTCATCTGAAAAAAGACCGCCCTCGGCAATTACAGGAACACGCGGCTCCTCGGCGCGCTCAAACAGGACCCGGTAGTCCTCAAGCGCACCGCCAGCGAAGGGCATGGCAAACCCCGGATGGATGCCGCAGGAGTAAAATATCTCGCAGCTATCCTCGTTCGTGACCGCCATGCGGATCGACACTCGCCCCGCAGCAACCGAATAATGGACGCGCAGGGTGAAGGCAAAGGGATAGCACCTCTGGGTCTTCGCATTATCGCGCAGCAGCAGAACAGCTTCCCGATCCTCGCAGCTTTCGACAGCAAAGCGTTCCGAGGCCGCAAAACCATGCACCGGCATCGGATATGAAACGCCCTCGACCCGGATCTGCCGGTTCCTGCACCATCCAACCACGGGGAATAGCAGCGGACTCGTGGCGGCCCAGATTGCCGGATTGGCCTGCCAGAGCAGCTGACGCCCGTCAACCATCCAGCTTGTCATCTCCGCGCCCACCAGCGCGATCTCCACTGCGGTTCCGTCCGCTTCCAGCCGGATTCTGTCGGCATCGGACAATGGCTAGGCCTCGTCCTTCCAGCGCTTGACGATCCCGGCATCGAGATCGAACAGGTCGAGAATCCGCCCCACCGAGTGATTGACGATATCGTCCAGCGATTGCGGGCGGTTGTAGAAGGCAGGCATGATAGGCGAAATCACCGCCCCTATATCCGATAGTTGCAGCATGGTGCGCAAATGCCCGGAGTGCAGAGGTGTCTCGCGCACGGCCAGCACGAGGCGGCGGCGCTCTTTCAATACCACGTCAGCAGCGCGGCTCATCAGCGAACCGGTTACACCGGTAGCTATCTCGCTCATCGTCCGTACCGAACATGGGACCACCACCATGCCGAGCGTGTGAAACGATCCGGATGAAATATTTGCGCCGATATCGGCCATCGGATGATAGACGCTCGCCAGATCGCGCACGTCCTTGGCCTTCATGTCGGTCTCATAAGCAGCCGTCATTTCGGCAGCCTTGCTCATGATGAGATGGGTTTCGACTCCGGCCTTGCGCAAAACCTCAAGCATGCGAATGCCGTAGATGATACCGGAAGCCCCCGAAATACCTACGACCAACCGTTTAGGCGCAAGTTCGCTCAACTCTTCATCCCCTTTTTCAGCCCTAAATACGCGTCGCGGCGCCGCTCCGGCATCCGTACGAGCGTGTCATGTAATCTTGTCTGTCAATTTACCCGCAGCCGCAAGAGCCTCAAGTCCCGCCAGCAGCGCAGATTGCGCCTGTGGATCAAATAGGGCGCCAAGAGCCTGAGCATAGGCTTCCAGATTGGCTTGCGCCGCTGTTGTGAGACCGGGCTCCCGTTCGCCCCATTCCGCGGGCTGCTTCAGCCGGAAAAGCGCCTCCTGCTGCAAGCGCTCGGCCTCCAGTTCAACCGCCTTGATGCGATCCCGCAAAGCAGCCGTTTCCGGCGTCGCAAAGGCGTCTGCTGGTTCTTTCAAGACCCGCCGGACACCTCGCAACGGCACAACAACCTCGGAGCGCCACGGCCCGACCGCCGCATCTATGCGTTCCATGTCTCCGGACGACAACATCCGCCCCTGCGTGGCCAGCCACAGCCCGTAAAGCATGACATTGACATCGACACCATGCTTGTCCTGCAGAGCCAGGCACGCTGGCGGCACTCCCGGCTGGCTGTAGAGCGCCAGCGAAAAACGCCAGAACGGCGATTGTGTCTTGTCAGCCATTGCCTCGACCTCATCCTTCTCGTATCCCGTCCCACCGCTGGACAGCCCGGGACCAGTCGAATCTGCTTTCCGAAGCCTCTAACCTGTCCTAACCTGCCACAGCACGCAACAACAGGCATAAGCGGGAAACAGAAGGGCAGGAAACACATGCCGGCGCCAGCAACCGCACACGATAAGGCAGACCAGATCGCGGTCCACCCATTCGAAAACGGCTTCGGCTGCGAATTGGCCGGACTGGATCTGTCCCAACCGTTGACGCAAGCCCGGTTCGAAACCTGGCACGATGCCTTCGAACGCTATTCGGTTGTCGTCATCCGCGGACAGCATTTCAGCGTTGCCCAGCATGTCGCCTTCAGCGAATGGTTCGGCAAGCTGGAGCAATACGAAGACCCCAAGGATCAGGCGGAAGGCTTCAACACTATCATCCGGGTCTCCAACATCGACAAATACACCAACGCCATAAAGTCGCTGGACGATATAGGCCACAAGTCCTTCACACTGGGCACCAGCGACTGGCATACCGATTCCTCTTTCCGCCGGATTCCCAGCAAGGCCTCGCTCCTTTTTGCGCGAGAAGTGACGCCAGAAGGCGGCGATACCGCCTTCGCATCCACCTCCATGGCATGGGAAGCGCTGCCGGAAGATATGCAGCAGCGCATAGAGCATCTCACCGTCGTGCATGACTTTGAGGAAACCCGCCGCCGCTTTGGCCTTCCACCACGTCCCCCGGAAATTCGCGCCAAGCTGCCGCCCGTCACCCACCCGCTTGTGACAAACTTGCCGGACGGGCGCAGAGCTCTGCTCATCGGCATGCATGCAGTGCGCGTGGAAGACATGGAGCCTGACGCAAGCCGCGCCATTCTCGATGAACTGAAAGCCTTCGCCACGCAGCAGCAATTCGTTTACAGGCACAAGTGGCGTGTAGGCGATCTCGTCATGTGGGACAATCGCTGCACCATGCATCGGGCAATGCCTTATGCGCTCGAACGCGACCGCCGCTTGCTGCATCGAACAACCGTCGCCGGCGAAGCAGCTGCCTGAATACACTCCGGGACACAGGCCATGACAACAGCAACCGAAAGCGAAATCCTCACCCGCACAGGCCCCGGCACGCCCCTGGGCACCATGATGCGCCAGCACTGGCTGCCTGCGCTCCTGTCGCGAGAAGTTGTTGCCGATGGCGATCCCGTGCGCCTGATGCTGCTCGGTGAAAAACTGATCGCCTTCCGCGACAGTTCCGGCCGTGTCGGCATCATGGACCATCGCTGCCCGCATCGCTGCGCATCCCTGTTTTTCGGCCGCAACGAAGACAATGGCATCCGCTGCACTTATCACGGCTGGAAATTCGGCGCCGACGGTGCCTGCCTCGATATGCCGAATGTGCCCACGCACCAGGCCTTTCCCGAAAAGGTGCGCGCGAAAGCCTATCGCGTTATCGAACGCAACGGCCTGATCTGGTGTTATATGGGCGAACGGGCAGAGCCGCCGCCCCTGCCCTGTTTCGAGGCAGTCATGCTCGATCCCGCCGAGATGAACATGTTTTGCGTACAGCGCGAATGCAACTGGCTGCAAGCCGCCGAAGGCGATATCGATACCTCGCATTTCAGCTTTCTGCATATGGGCGGCGTCCGCGAGGACGAGGTCGACCCGGACAACCAGGGCCGCATCGCAGTCGCAAATCCCGCGCCCGAGTATCATGTCGCCGATACCGACTGGGGCACGATGTATGCCGCGCACCGTCCGGCCGATAACTTCAATACCTACTGGCGCTTCTCACACTTCATGTTTCCATTCTGGACGGTGCCGCCGGACGGCTTCCTGCAGGACCATGTCATCGCGCGCGCATGGGTGCCGATGGACGATACCCACACGATATTCTTTCACCTGTCTTGGAAAAAGAACACGCCTGGCCTGCGCAAGTTGAAAGACGGGACGCAAATTCCCGGCGCCGGTATTGGCAACACGTTCCTTCCAAATACCACGGACTGGTTCGGCCGCTGGCGGCTCGCCGCCAATGCGTCGAACGACTACATGATCGACCGCGAGGTGCAACGCACGGCCAGCTACTCCGGCATCGACGGTATCCAATTGCAGGATCAGGCGCTGACCGAAAGCATGGGCGCCATCGTCGACCACACGTTTGAAAACCTGGCAATAAGCGACCTGATGATCAACCGCACCCGCCGGCGCATCCTGCTGGCGGCCCGCGCCGCTGCCGAAGGCATCACCCCGCCCGGCGTCGACAATCCCGAGACCTATCATGGCGCCCGCGGCGGCGACTTTATCGGCCCTAAATCAGTGGGCTGGCTGCAGGCC
>JAPOIA010000218.1 GCA_029979185.1 Alphaproteobacteria bacterium
TCATGATCGTCTCCTGTGCGGCTCAGAACCATGGCCGCCCCGGTGGGAGGCTTCTGTTCTGATTACGCTTGAAGAGATAGTGCGCACCCGCGCAACTGCAATAGGCTGTTTGACGAGGATCAAGAAACCGCGGCTAATCCACCCGGCTACAAAAAAAAACGCCCCGGCAATGCCGAAGCGTCTTGTTTCGCCAACAGGTGCAGATTGCTATTCCGCCGCGCTTGCGGATGGCCCTGCCTTCGCCATGATATCCAGTTCTTCCTGCGAGCAACCGGCCTTGCGCCAGTCAGTGCCTTTCGTAACAACACCCTCAAAGGAGCGCAGGAAGCGCTGCGGGATCACCGGCTCGGTCCGGCCAATGACTGTACCATCCTTCTGGTAGTTCTTTGCCGCTTCCACCATCTGGTTGCGGAATTCGACGATGGCAAGGTCGCTGGCGCCGAGGCGGTCGAGCGAGCGGTCGGCCAGCGGCCCCATCGTCTCCCACATGACCACGTCCTGGTTGGGAATGCCGGGAATGCCGGTAAAGTTGCCCAGCTTCATGGCCTGCCGGTCCTGCAGGTAATCGTTGCCGCGATGGCGCTTGCTGACGAATTTCTCGTCGACGTCGATGCCGACCTGCATGTGCAGGAATTTGCGCCAGGCTTCGGTATCCGGGCAGGCCTCGCCGCCAAATGCCAGGAAGTAGAAATAGGTATGCTCGTCGTCCATCGGCACATGCATGATGGCGATATTGTAGAGATTGTTCGACGGGATGTGCACCGTGTAGGGCGCTATGAACAGCGTCGTGCGCAGATATTCGTGCGTCTGCGCATTCTGGATCGGCCGGCGGATCGCGGTGTAGCGGAAGCCGAAGGGCGTGCGGTTCACGACCATGCGCGGCGCCTTGTCCGTCGACGGGCGCAGCCAGTTAACGTCGGTTGCGGCCGCGCCCGGAACCCGGGCCGGCACCATGTCCGAAGAGTGCAGGGAAGAGGAATGGGCGGAATCGATTGCGCCTTCCAGGATCTGCGCCCAGTTGCAGTTTACGATCATCTTGGATGTTGCGATCGGCGTTTCCGGCGTCGGCTGGAACACCGGCGGCTCGAATTCCGGCATGGATTCGGCGGGGCCCCATATAGGTCCAGACAAAACCTGCAGCCTCGCGCACGGGATAGGATTTCAGCTTGATCTTCTCCGCCAGGCCGGTGCCGGCCGGCTCCGAGGACATGTCGGTGCAGTTGCCGTCCACGTCGAACTTCCAGCCGTGATAGAGGCAACGCAGCCCGCATTCCTCGTTTCGGCCATAGACCAGCGAGGCCCGGCGGTGCGGACATTGCTCGTCGAGAATGCCCACCTTGCCGTCGGTATCGCGGAACACCACGAGATCCTCGCCAAGCAGGCGGATCTTGCGCGGGGTGCCATCGGGCTCGGCCACTTCCTCGATCAGGCAGGCCGGCATCCAGTGGCGGCGAAATATGTCGCCCATCGGCATGCCGTTCTCGACACGGCACATCAGGTCGTTTTCTTCAGGCGTCAGCATGGTGTCCTCGGGTCGTTTGAGTCTTGTTCTTTCGCGGCTGGGCCTCATTCTGGTAGCGAGCCGCCCGCCGGATACGCAAAACCGCGATCTCCCCAACGCCGGGCGAACCGCGATTTGATTAGCTCTCTAAGTATTTTCTAGCAGATCGGGAGGGGCTTGTCGAGTGGCGTAGAAATGGTTTGCAGTAGTCAGGCTGGAAGCGCATGCTAGGCGGGTTGCGAAGCCGCATGATAGAAAAAGGCAAGCCGCACCTCCGGGTTGGGTTGCGGCATCCCTGTCAGGAGCGATCCGCTGACCGCTATTATCCAAAGCCTTGCCGGTTTGCTCGTGATACCGTTGATCGCGCTGACGTTAAGCGAAGATCGCAAGGTGTATTCGGCGAGCGGTCTGCTGCGAATGCTAGCTGTCGCGATCGGTTTGCAGCTTTCGATAGCCGGCCTGTTCATCCTCATACCACAATCGAAGATCGTGTTCGATCTGCTGGTGTCCGCCGTTGCAGCACTGCAGGCAGCGACGGGTGAGGGGATGAAATTCCTTTTCGGTTATCTGGCCGGTGGCGATGCGCCTTTTCAGGTCAAGGACCCGTCGAAGTCTTTCGTTCTTGCCCTGCAGGCGCTGCCGCTGGTCCTGATCATGAGCGCCCTTTCGGCCCTGTTGTATCACTGGGGCATCCTGCAGCGGGTTGTCGGCTTCTTTGCCTGGTGCCTGCAGCGCACCATGGGCGTTACCGGCCCGGTTGGCACGGCTTCAGCCGCCAACATCTTCGTCGGCATGGTGGAGGCGCCGCTTTTCGTCAGACCCTATATCCGCCGCATGAGCCGCGGCGAATTGTTCGCCATGATGACCACCGGCATGGCCACCGTCGCGGGCACGGTGATGGCGCTCTACGCATTCTTTCTGGAAAAAAGCATTCCCGGTGCAGCCGGCCACATCCTCGTTGCCTCGATCATGAGCGCCCCGGCAGCCTTGCTCATCGCCCGCATCATGGTGCCCTGGAGTGATGATGCCGGCGGCATCGCGGGCGAGGCCACCGCCCATCCCGTGGAAGCACCTGCCGCCAATGCCATGGACGCCATTGCCCGGGGAACGGCGGACGGCGTGCGCCTGCTGGTGTCCATCGCCGCGATGCTGGTCGTCATGGTCGCACTAGTCGCCCTTGCCAATACGGCGCTCGGCGCGATCACCGAACCACTCGGCGCAAGACTGACCGTTGAACGGCTGGCGGGATGGGCGATGGCGCCGCTGGCTTTCGTCATCGGCATTCCGTGGAGCGAAGCGGTTGCCGCAGGCGAATTATTCGGCATCAAGACCGTGCTGAACGAACTGCTCGCCTATCTCAAACTCGCCAGCACTGATGCTGGCGCCGCTTCTGGTTCGCTGTCGCCGCGCTCGAAGCTGATCATGCTCTATGCCCTGTGCGGCTTCGCCAATTTCGGCTCGCTCGGCATCATGCTCGGGGGCCTTATCGCGATGGCGCCCGAGCGCAAGGCGGATATCCTGTCGCTTGGCCTGAAGACGATTGTGTCCGGCACGCTTGCGACAGCCATGACTGGTGCAGTGATAGGTGTCATTACGCCGCCCTGACGGGCGTGCGCCCTATTGCCATTTGCGCCGCGATCGCCGAATTTGTCGGCAACGAAATAACGAGGAACCCCAATGCCAGCATCCTATGCCAATCACCGCGCCCAGTTGAAAGCCATCCTGCTCGGCTGGGGCATGCCGGAGGATAATGCCGAGATCTCATCGGAAATACTGTCCTGGTCGGACCTGCATGGCGTCGACAGTCACGGCATTTCGATGATCCCCGGCTATGACCGCCTGCGCCGGGAAGGCCGCGCGCGGATGGATGCCCGGCCGAAAGTTGTCTCGGAAACACCGGTGATAGCGGTGGTGGACGGCGACGGTGGACTCGGCCACGTACCCGCTCATTTCGCCATGAAGACAGCTATCGCAAAAGCAAAGACCTCCGGCATGTCGGGCGTTGCCGTCCGCAATTCCGCCCATTTCGGCGCTACCGGCTACTATACCCTGATGGCCGCGAAAGAAGGCCTGATTGGCATGGCCTGCACGGCCTGCGCCGGCATCCAGGTTGCTCCGACCTTCGGCAAGGCGGCGCGGCTCGGCACCGATCCGTGGTCCTTTGCCGCTCCCACGGCGGATGGCCAGCCTTTCCTGCTCGACATGGCGACGACGACAGTGGCGGCTGGCCGGGTCCGCAACAAGGCCAATGAGGGCCTGCCGGCTCCCGATGGCTGGGTGCTGGACAGCGAGGGGCGTCCGTCCGACGACCCGGAGATCGTCCAGAAGGGCGGCTACCTGACATCCCTCGGCGGATCGCCGGAAAATTCCAGTTACAAGGGCTATGGTCTTGCCACGATGGTGAATATCCTCGGTTCCTGCCTGTCCGGTGCGACGCTCATCACCGAGCGTCCCAACGGAATTCGCACCGCCAGCAGCAACGACATCGGTCATTTTTTCATGGTGATCGATCCTGCAGCCTTCCGCCCGGCTGGCGATTTTGAAGCCGACGTATCGCTGTTTCTCGGCCACTTGCGCTCGACCCCGCCGGTCGATCCGGAGCGGCCCGTTATGGTTGCCGGCGATCCGCAGTGGAAGCTGGCGGAAGAGCGGATGCGCGATGGCATACCGGTCGGCGCCGGCCTCCTGTCGCAAATCCGCCAGATCGCCCAGGCCGCGGCCGCGCCCTGGCATCTGGATTGATGCCGGGCTCGCCAGCCGGGCCAATTGTTCGTCCCGGAGCGCACGGGCGCTCCGGGTTTTCGTAGCGTGCGAAACGCGGGCAGCCTACTGGCCCTTGAGTTGCCGCAGGGCGCCGGCCCAGTCCTCGACATGATAGCTGGTGGCGATCTTGCCGCCCTTGAGCGTATGAATGTCGATTGACATGATGGTAAAGCTGCGTCCCTTTCCGTCAACGCCGAACAGCGGCCCTTTTGGCGTTCCTGTGGCCTTGCCGCGAACGATGATCTTGTCGCCGGCAACGATCATTTCCTCGACATTCCATTTAAGGTTCGGGATGAGCTTGGCGAAGAAGCCGAGCTGGCCGATGAACGCGCCTGCGGCCTTCGCCTTGCCTGAGTAGTCCCCAATGCTTTTCCAGTCTTTCGTGACGTTTGAATTGAACTTCTGGGCATGCTGCTTCGAACCGGCGTTGCTCAGAAAGTCGTAGAACGATTGCACGGTTGCCCGGTCATCTGCGAATGCCGGTGCGCTGAGCGGATACGCCATAAGCGCCAGAACCAAACCTGCTTTCAATACTCTCATCTCGATGAACCTTCTGTTGTCCTTGAATGGATACGCCTGTCGCCAGGCCGGATGGAAGTAGACAAAGCGCGAATAACGTAATAGCCAGAATAATCGGACATCTGAAATGCAGAATATCGAATAATGATTCACAATTTGCGGGCCCTGGCCATCTTTGCAAAAGCCGTCGACCACGGCTCGTTTCGCCTTGCCGCCA
>JAPOIA010000219.1 GCA_029979185.1 Alphaproteobacteria bacterium
CCTCCAGCTTGCGATCGCGGGCCGGATCGACAGCGGCGATTTCAAACCAGACGTAGCCACCTGCGGGCGTGGACAGGGTGTCATTGTCAACACCGATATCGGATGCAAATACCGCCGGCAGAAGCTGGCGCTTTTCCGCCAGGTCCGGAATATCCAGGCCCTTCTTGTCCTTGCCTTCCTTGTCGATCGCCTCGATGGTGCGAACCTTCAGGCCTGCCGACTTGGCTGCTTCTTCCAGGACCTTGCCGGAGGTCCGCTGATCCTCGATCTTTTCGTAGATCTTGCGGATTTCCTGCTTGGCGGTGGCAGTCGCCAGCTCCTTTTTCAGGTCAGCCTTGACCTCGTCGAACGGTTTGACGCTGGCCGGTTCGACTTTCACGATATTGAGGATGGCCGGCCCAAAGCGGCTTTTCACCACTTCGCCGAACTTGCCGGCTTCTGTCTTGAATGCAGCTTCGGCGATTGCAGGATCGCTGAACTTGCTCTTTTCTAGCAGTCCGAGGTTTATATCGCTTTCCTTGAGGTTACGTTCCCTGGCGATATCGACGAATTTTGCGCCGCTCTTTAGCTTGGTGAGCGCCGCACTGGCGGCGGCATCCTCGCCGGGCTTGAAGACGATCTGCTGCACTTCGCGCTTCTCCGGCGTGGTAAAGCGTTTCGCCTTAACCGATTCATAAAGCTCCCGGGCCTTTTCATCGGAGATGGTTTCGGGCTTGGCGATGGAGGATGGGGTTACGGCAAGGGTCACGATCTTGCGATATTCCGGCGCACGGTAGCTGGCCTTGCGGGAATTGAAGAAAGCCGTGAGGTCCTTGTCCGTCGGCGCAGGGATATCCTTTGCGTTCTCGGCTTTCAGCGTGAAATATTCGACGCTGCGGGTTTCCAGCGCCAGCTTGTGCATGATCGCCAGCATTGCGTTCGAGACCGGCAGGTCGTCTGCGAAGGAATTGATCAGCTGGGCGCGCAGATAGGTTTCGCGTTGCTTTTCGAGGAAGCGCTGTTCGTTCAGGCCGAAATCGCGCAGGGCCTGCTGGAAAGCGATGCGGTTGAACGAGCCGTTCGGAGTCTGGAAACGGGGGTCGTCGAGTACGCCCTTGGCAATCGCCTTGTTGTTCATCGCAAGTCCGAGCTTCTTGGCTTCCTGCTCCAGAAGGCGCTCGGAAACTATGCGGTTAAGAACCAGCTTGTCGATGCCTTCGGCGCGCGCCTGGTCATTGGTGACCGCACGGCGCAGCTGCCGCTGAAGATTCTGCAGAACGGTCTGGTATTCGGCCCGGTACTCTTCGGTGCTCACCTCGACATTGCCGGCCGTCGCCACGGTCCCTGAACCGAAGCCGCGGAAAATGTCGCCGATCCCCCAGACAGCGAAACTGACGATCAGCAGGGAGAACATGACGCCCAGCACGATCTTGCCGAGCCAGTTCTGGGACGCTTCGCGCATGGCTGTGAGCATTTGTAGTTCCTGTCGAGGTTGCGCCAACAGGCGCGGAATCGGTTCCAAGGGCTGCCGGAATGCCGGCGCGGATCAGAGGCGTATATAGAGGCAGGCGGTTGCGTGCGCAACGAAGGGCTGACAACCGGCCGTCATATTCGCTTCATCAGACCTTCATCAGACCTGCATTTGCGTTGCTCTGGCCCATGATTGTGGCGGTCTGCCGGGCGGGGCATAAGGAAAAGGCCGATCATGGCGATATTTTGCCTGCAAGCTGCTACTCTGGTATTGGCGGCCTTGGACAATTTAAATAGAATCAGCAACAGGCGGAAACCACTCCGATGACAGGCAATACGGGCAACAAGCCGCGGCCGCTGGTGGCAGGCAACTGGAAAATGAACGGGACCAAGGGCGCGCTGAGCGAGATCCGGGCGATGGCTGAGGGCTTCGATAGCGCACTGGCGGCGCGAATCGACATGCTGGTATGTCCTCCGGCGACGCTTCTAGGCGACGCTGCCGATGCTGTGGGCGGCAAGCTGGCGACCGGCGGGCAGGATTGCCATGCCAAGGCCGCGGGTGCCCATACCGGCGATATCAGCGCCGAAATGCTGGCTGATGCCGGGGCAACCTATGCCATTGTCGGCCATTCGGAGCGTCGGGCGGACCATGGCGAAAGCAGCGCTGTTGTCAAGGCCAAGGCCGAGGCAGCTTTGCGGGCAGGCTTGACCGCAATCGTCTGTGTTGGAGAAACGCAGGGCGAACGGGAAGCCGGCAAGACCCTGGAAATCGTCGGTGGACAGCTGCGCGGTTCCCTGCCGGACGGGGCGAGTGCCGCAAATCTCGTCATAGCCTATGAGCCCGTCTGGGCGATCGGCACCGGACTGACTCCGACACCGGCGGATGTGGCGGAAGTACATGCCTTCATCCGCAAGGAACTTGGCGCAGCGCTGGGCGAGGGGGCTTCCGCTGTCCGTATTCTTTATGGTGGATCGGTGAAACCGGAGAATGCGGCCGAGCTGATGGCTGTCGCCAACGTCGACGGGGCGCTTGTCGGCGGAGCCAGCCTCAAGGCCAGCGACTTCATGGGCATTGCGGCGGTCTATCGCTGATCCCATATAGGCGCAAAGGCTAGCCCGCCGCGCATCTATGGTGTATGAGGCTGGCAAATTTGCGCCGCCCGATCGCTTCGCGGCCGTAGGCGATGCCTCCTGATCTTTCTGGAATCGGATTATCCATGGAAACCGTACTGATCGTCATTCACCTGATGGTGGTAGCAGCGCTGGTTGTCGTTGTGCTGCTGCAGAAATCCGAAGGCGGCGCGCTCGGCATGGGCGGCGGCGGAGGCGGCGGCTTCATGACCGGTCGCGGCCAGGCCAATGCACTGACCCGCGCCACTGCGATCCTGGCGGCCATTTTCTTCGTTACGTCCCTCGGCCTGACCATGCTGGCAACCGCAAAGCGCAAGCCGGCATCGGTATTCGAGGATGCCGCGCGCACGGCCCCGGCCAAGCCGGGAACCACCAAGCCGGGCGAGAACAAGAGCGGCGCTCCGTCGCTGTTCGAGCAGTTGAAGCGCAGCGAGAATTCGACACCGTCCGCACCTGCCGGCGGCACGCCCCCGGCTGCCCCGTCCGCTCCAGCGTCCGGCGCGACGCCGCCGAAACCGCCGGCCTCCGGCAACTAGAACGCCTCAAATAGAATTACGGGCCGGGTTTTCCCGGCCCTTTTCCTGTGCGCGTCCCGCCGCAGCCCCAGCGCGGGCGTGGCCGGATGTCGCGGCTCGAAAATCAGCGGAGAAATCGCGTTGGATAAGTTGCCTGTCATGTTCGCGTGCCACTTTTTTTGCTTCCTGAATCACTCCTTCGCGATTACATCTTGAATCCCATGGCGCGATATATTTTCATCACTGGCGGCGTGGTCTCTTCCCTCGGTAAAGGTCTCGCATCGGCGGCTCTCGGAGCCCTTCTTCAGGCACGCGGATACACGGTCCGCCTGCGCAAGCTCGACCCCTATCTCAATGTCGATCCGGGCACGATGAGCCCGTATCAGCATGGCGAGGTGTTCGTGACCGACGACGGGGCCGAGACCGATCTCGATCTCGGCCACTACGAGCGTTTTACCGGCACGCCGGCGCGCAAGTCCGACAACATCACCACGGGCCGGATCTACCAGGAGATCATCGCCAAGGAACGGCGCGGCGACTATCTCGGCGCGACTGTGCAGGTGATCCCGCATGTCACCAACCACATCAAGGAATTCGTGCTCGACGGCAACGACGGGGTGGATTTCGTGCTGGTGGAAATCGGCGGCACGGTCGGCGATATCGAAGGCCTGCCGTTCTTCGAGGCTATCCGCCAGCTTGGCAACGACCTGCCGCGCGGCCATTGCATCTATGTCCATCTGACGCTGCTGCCGTGGATACCCGCCGCGGGCGAATTGAAGACCAAGCCGACGCAGCACAGCGTGAAGGAGCTGCGCTCCATCGGCATCCAGCCGGATATCCTGCTGTGCCGCACAGACCGGCCAATCCCGGCCAGCGAGCGGCGCAAGCTCGGACTGTTCTGCAACGTGCGCGAGAGCGCGGTGGTCGAGGCGCGCGATGCGGCCTCCATCTACGATGTGCCGCAGGCCTATCACGAGGCGGGGCTGGACAGGGAAGTGCTGGCCGCGTTCGGCATCGAGCCGGCGCCGAAGCCCGACATGGCCCGCTGGGCCGAAGTGTCCGACCGCATCCACAATTTCGAGGGCGAGGTCTCCATTGCCGTTGTCGGCAAATACACCGGCCTGAAGGACGCCTACAAGTCGCTGATCGAGGCGCTGACCCATGGCGGCATCGCCAACCGGGTGAAGGTGAACCTGGAATGGATCGAGAGCGAGGTCTTCGAGAAGGAGGACCCTGCGCCGTATCTTGAAAACGTTCACGGCATTCTGGTGCCCGGCGGCTTCGGCGAGCGCGGGGCGGAGGGCAAGATTGCCGCCGCACGCTTCGCGCGGGAGCGCAAGGTGCCGTATTTCGGCATCTGCTTCGGCATGCAGATGGCGGTGATCGAGGCGGCGCGTTCGCTGGCCGGTATTGCCGACGCCGGGTCGACCGAATACGGCGCGCCGAAGGAACAGGTCGTCGGCCTGATGACCGAATGGATGAGCGGCAACCAGCTCCAGCAGCGCCAGGAAGGCGGCGACCTTGGCGGCACGATGCGTCTCGGCGCGTTCCGGGCCGCGCTGGGGCAGGGCTCCCATATCGCGGAAATCTACGGCTCCAACGAGATTTCAGAACGCCACCGCCACCGCTACGAGGTCAACACCGCCTATCGCGAGGTGCTGGAAGCCAGGGGCCTGTGCTTCGCCGGCATGTCGCCGGACGGCCTGTTGCCCGAGACTGTGGAATATCCGCGCGAGGCGCATCCCTGGTTCATCGGCGTTCAATATCACCCGGAACTGAAAAGCCGCCCCTTCGACCCGCATCCGCTGTTTGCGAGTTTCATTGCGGCGGCGATGGAGCAGAGCAGGCTGGTGTAAAAGCAAACTCATACATTAGTTTATCCTTATACTCTATGCCCCGTATAAAT
>JAPOIA010000021.1:0-2209 GCA_029979185.1 Alphaproteobacteria bacterium
CGATGTCGAAATTCTCGATGAGCGCACCATAGGGCGCGTGCGCGGCGCAAAGGACAACAGCTACACGGCCGGCGTCATCTGCGCCAAGGTCGCGCGCTATGCCGAGCGCATTCATCATCCCGAGCGCCTTTTTTACCCGCTGCGCCGCACCGGTCCGAAAGGGTCGGGCCAGTTCGAACGTATTTCCTGGGATGCGGCGCTCGACGAAGTCACCGCTCGTTTCAATGCAGCAGAACAGGAGCATGGCGCGCAGTCTATCTGGCTGAACTACTATGCCGGGACCATGGGCAAGGTCATGCGCGATGGCATCAACCGGCTCGCCCATGTGAAGAAATATTCCCGCCACAACGGCACTATCTGCGTCAACCTTGCGTGGCCGGGCTTCCTTGCCGGAACAGGCAAGATGCTTGGTCCCGATCCGCGCGAGATGGCAAAGGCCGATTGCGTGGTGATCTGGGGAACCAATGCGGTGGCGACGCAGGTCAACGTGATGACCCACGCCATGCGCGCCCGCAAGGAGCGCGGCGCGAAGATTGTCGTCGTCGACATCTATAACAACGATACGATGAAACAGGCCGATATGGCGCTTTGCCTGAAGCCGGGAACCGATGGCGCGCTTGCCTGCGCGGTTATGCATGTACTGTTTCGCGACGGGCTTGCCGATTGGGACTATCTCGAAAAGTACACCGACGCGCCGCACGAACTGGAAGAGCATCTGCGGTTGCGCGGGCCTCAGTGGGCGGCGACGATCACCGGACTGTCCGTCGCACAGATCGAGGCCTTCGCGCATCTGGTCGGCAAGACGAAGCGCACCTTCTTCCGCCTTGGTTATGGCTTTTCGCGTCAGCGCAACGGATCGGTCAACATGCACGCTGCAACGTCCGTAGCTGCAGTGACCGGCGCCTGGCAGTATGAGGGTGGCGGCGCCTTTCACAACAATGGTGCAATCTTCAAGTGGAAGCAGTCCATGATAATGGGCGCCGATGCGATGGACCCTTCCACCCGGGCGCTGGATCAATGCAAGGTCGGCGAAATCTTGCTGGGCGACACCGATGCCCTGCAGGGTGGGCCACCGGTAATGTGCCTGTTCATCCAGAATACCAATCCCATGTCCATTGCGCCCGACCAGAACAGGGTGCGCGCCGGTTTCGCACGCGAGGACCTGTTTACCGTTGTGCACGAACAGTTCATGACCGAGACAGCGCAGATGGCAGACATCGTCCTGCCGGCAACCATGTTCCTCGAACACGACGACATCTACACGGGCAGCGGACACCAGTATCTGTCGCTGGCGCAGAAGTTGATCGATCCACCCGGCGAGTGTCGCACCAACCACGACGTCATTGCTGCTATTGCAGAGCGTGTGGGCGCCCGCCACGACGGCTTCGGCAAGACGCCGCGCGAATTGATCGACGTGTCGCTGCAGGAATCCGGCTGGGGCCGTTTCGACGATCTGGCAGCAATCAACTGGCGCGATGTGCAGCCGCCCTTCGAGGAGGCGCATTTCCTCAAGGGCTTCGCCTGGCCCGACGGCAAATACCGGTTCAAGGCGGATTGGGAGAAGGTTCCGTTCGGCGGCAAGCCGATGGGGCCGTGGCAAGCCATGCCGGAACTGCCAGATCACTGGGCGTCGATCGAAGACGCCACGCCGGAGGAACCGTTTCGACTGGCGACGAGTCCCGCACGCAGCTTTCTCAATTCCAGCTTCAACGAAACGCCGTCATCGATGGAGCGCGAGAAGCGTCCGACGCTGCTCATCCATCCTGAGGATGCAGGCGCTCTCGGCATCGCCGATGGTGACAGAATCGTTGTGGGGAACCGCCGCGGCGAGGTGAAGCTGCACGCTGAATTGTTCGACGGCATCCAGCGCGGCGTGGTCATATCGGAGGGCGTGTTTCCGAACAGTTCATTCGAGGACGGCAAGGGAATAAACAGCCTTACCGGCGCCGATACGCCAGCGCCATACGGCGGCGGCGCGTTCCACGACAACCGTGTGTGGGTGCGGAAACGCAACTAGGCAGCGTCAGGCTCGCTTTGCCAGTTCAGGAAAATACCGGTTCGTCATGCGCTCGATATAGGCCATGAGGTTGGCGTGGGTTTCGATCACATTGCGCAGGTGCGAGGTGAACATCGGTGTCCTTTGTCCACGTGTTGTTTTCTGGTTCGTATTCAAACGGACCGGGTGCATTATCGTTGATGGTCAACGTGA
>JAPOIA010000021.1:2219-20838 GCA_029979185.1 Alphaproteobacteria bacterium
ATCGGGCAGGCCGCAGATGAGAGGAATGCGTAAACCGTTGCATCCGCACCGCAGGGCCTGTCGCCCATAAGATATGGTTTGTCGCCGAGTATGGCTCCAATCGAGCCGATGGCCCTTTCGCCCAGAAGCGCCATTTCCTCGTTGCTTTGCCGGCCCATGCCATGCGCCTGCAGCGCCTTGCGGACCTGCCGCCGAACCATGGATCGTATGACCGGCCGGATGGGCGCCGGGATGATGTTGAAGAAGCGGGCAGGGCCTGCCTGGAAATTGTCGTCGTCGATCCAGCGCTAGTGCATGGCGATCCAGTAGAGATGATCTTCGCACATCTTCTCGATTGTCCAGGCGATGGCCTTTTGCACGTCTTTGAGGCCGGCATCGAAATCGAAACCGTATTTCTTCTCTATGTGGAAGCGGATGAAGGTGGAGTCCGGAATGGTTTCTCGCTCGTCGATGATCACAGGCAGCTTGCCCTTTGGCGCCTTGCGGACATCGGCGCGCACCGCCTCGTATTCGAGCCCGGCAAGCTTCAGCAACATATGGCCCCTGGCGACGAATGGGCTGGGATCGGGAAGGCCGAAATCGGCGCCATAGACCTGCAACTGAATCATTGAAATCTCCATCCTCTGCAACTGTCGCCAGCGCCACGGGCGCGTTGGCCAAACCATACAATGCCGCGAACCTACTGACACCATCCTGACAGTTTCTGTCAGGACTGTGATACACAATTGTATCATGGCCCGCTCCGATCGATTGCTCACCCTTGTCCAGCACCTGCGCCGTCACCGGCGTCCGGTGACCGCCGATACGCTTGCCAGCGAGCTGGAGGTGTCTGTGCGGACAGTCTATCGCGACATCGCATTGCTCACTGGCAATCAGGTTCCGATCCGTGGCGAGGCGGGCATTGGCTACGTGCTGGAGCCCGGCTTCGACCTGCCGCCGATGATGCTGACGCCGGACGAGATCGAGGCCATTTTGGTCGGCATGCATTTCGTTCGCAATCGTGGCGACGCCTCTCTGGCGCGGGCCGCCGATGATGTTGTCGCCAGGGTGGGCGCGGTATTGCCGCCTGCGCTGCGGCCCGTGCTGTTCGAGGGGTCGCTGTACGCACCGGCATTTGAAGCGCGCATTGCCCGCGAATCTGTTGACATGGGTCCTTTGCGGGAGGCAATCCGCAAGGGGCTGCGCACCACCATCGATTATGCTGATGCTCACGGGAAACAGACCCGTCGCACCATTTGGCCTTTCGCTCTGGCCTATTTCGACACGGTGCGGGTTGTCGTTGCCTGGTGTGAAATGCGGGAGGACTTTCGCAATTTCAGAACCGACAGGATTTCGAACATGACTTTAGCGGAGCGTTATCCGGCGCGCCGGGCTAAGCTCTTGCGCAGATGGCAGCGGGAGCAGGACCATAAGTGCGGGCAATCGCGCTGTGGCGAAGGTTACGTCACCGATTGATGGGTGCTTACCACCCTTTGTCCCTCGATGCGGATCGCTCCGCTGGCGGCCAGAGCCAGCGCCTGCGGATAGATCCGATGTTCCTGCGCCAGTACGCGCGCGGCCAGCGTGTCGGCGGTATCATCTTCCATCACATGCACCGCGGCCTGTAGGATGATAGGTCCGGCATCCATTTCCGGAACAACGAAATGCACCGTGCAGCCATGCAACTTCACCCCGTCGGCCAACGCCCGCTCATGGGTATGCAAGCCCTTGTATGACGGCAGGATCGAAGGGTGGATATTGATCATCCGCCCGTACCAGCGCTCGACAAACGATCCCGTCAGAATGCGCATGAAGCCGGCGAGGCAGATGAATTCGATGGAGTGCTTTTCAAGTTCCGCCTGCAGCGCGGCTTCGAAGGCCGGGCGATCCTTGCCGAACTGCCGGTGGTCGATGGCAGCGGTCGCTATGCCCTGCGCTTTCGCGCTGGCGAGACCTGCGGCTTCCGGGTTGTTTGACAGGACGAGGCCTATCTCGACCGGGTAATCTGCCTCGCGGGAGACAGCGATCAGGCTCTCCATGTTAGAGCCTCGGCCGGAGATCAGCACCGCTGTGCGTTTGCGTAACGCGCTCACAGCGGCAAGGTCCCGCGATAGGTGACGGCCTCACTATTGCGCGCAGTCAAAACGCCAATCCGGTGGACCGCTTCGCCCTGCGCCCGCAGAACGGCTTCCACCTTTTCCGCATCCTGTTCTGCCACAATCGCGATCATGCCGATGCCGCAATTGAAGGTCCGCAGCATTTCCAGCGGTGCGATGCCGCCTTCCTGCGCAAGCCAGGAAAACACCGGCAGGACTGGGATGGCGTCGAGATCGATGTCGGCAGCCAGCGTATCGGGCAGAACGCGCGGAATGTTGTCGGGGAAGCCACCGCCGGTGATATGGGCGAGCGCCTTGATGGCTCCGGTCTGCCGGATCGCAGCCAGAAGCGGTTTGACATAGATGCGTGTCGGCGTCAGCAGAGCCTTGCCAAGCGTGGTGGCGCTGTCGAACGGGCAGGGGGCGTTCCAGCCAAGTCCGGTTTTTTCGACAACCCGGCGCACCAGCGAAAAGCCGTTTGAGTGAACGCCGGAAGAGGCCAGACCTAGCAGGACATCGCCCGCCTGCAGGGTTGCTTTCGGCAGCAGTTCCCCGCGCTCCGCAGCGCCTACGGAAAAGCCGGCGAGATCGTAATCGCCGCCGCTGTAGAGGCCCGGCATTTCGGCCGTCTCGCCGCCGATCAGCGCGCAGCCGGCCTGGATGCAACCGTCGGCAATGCCCTTCACGATGGCTGCGCCGGTTTCCGGTTTCAGTTTGCCCGTGGCGTAATAGTCGAGGAAAAACAGGGGCTCGGCGCCCTGGACGACAAGATCGTTGACGCACATGGCGACCAGGTCGATGCCGACCGTGTCGTGGACGCCGCTGTCTATCGCGATCTTGACCTTCGTCCCCACCCCGTCGTTTGCAGCAACGAGAATCGGGTCCTTGAAGCCCGCGGCCTTCAGGTCGAACAGGCCGCCGAAGCCGCCGATTTCGGAATCCGCGCCGGGCCGGCGGGTGGCGCGAACCAGCGGTTTTATCCTGTCGACCATAGCGTTTCCGGCGTCGATATCGACACCAGCCTGGGCATAGGTCATGCCGGATTGGAGCGGTTTTGAGCTTTGATCGGACATGCAAGCGGCGTACTCCCAAGCGGCGGACGTTGCAAGATTGACCGGAAAAAATACGCCAGTCCTCCCCCGGAATATCGCCGCCTCACCGTTTGTGCGGGCCGCCTGGGTACGGCTGTTGCCGTAAGTATTGCCGCAGCGGCGTATTTTCTGAGCCCGAACAGACCATCGTATCGCTTCGTTCACCGGCTTGTCGCGCCTTCGTGAAGCGATATCAGCAAGCGTGAGTTGAGGTTCAGGGTCCAATTGGCGATTACGGGGACAGTCCTGTCGCAAGGTACAGGCGCCAACCCAAAGACCCAACAAGCCCAAGGAGCTACCATGAGCACCATCAAGACCGTATCCGCCGCCGCCATGGCCAGTGCTTTTGCCGCCGCCATGACCATGACCGCCACCGCACCCGCACAGGCGCAAACCAAGGAAAAATGCTACGGCGTTTCCCTCAAGGGCAAAAACGACTGCGCCGCCGGCCCCGGCACCACCTGCGCCGGCACTTCCAAGGTCGACTATCAAGGTAACGCCTGGAAGTATGTTGCAAAGGGCACGTGCACCACGATGGCTTCGCCGAAGTCCCCCACTGGCAAGGGCCAGTTGAAGGTATTCAAGGAAAAGAAGGCCTGAGTACATTCAGTGACCGCAGGACGGGAGCCGGTATGCAAGTTTTCAGTCAACCATCTGCCGGCTCCCGGCCTCCTGTGAAACCAGCCACCGGGCGCGGCCTGCCGCCGTGCGCCGGTATCGGCCTCAAATATCAGCACTATCGTGATATGCTTTGCCCGCACACGGGCAGCTCTTCGGTGGGTTTTGTCGAAGTCCATGCCGAGAATTACATGGGGCAGGGCGGTGCGCCCCATCATTATCTGGAAAAGATTCGCCGCGATTTTCCCCTTTCCATTCATGGGGTCGGCCTTTCGATCGGTGCGCACGGGCCACTTGACCGCGAACATCTGCAACGCCTGCAACGCCTCCTCGATCGCTATCAGCCTGAAAGCTTCTCCGAGCATCTCGCCTGGTCTAGCCACGGTGACTGCTTTTACGGCGACCTGCTGCCACTTCCCTACAATGACGAGACATTGCAGCTGGTGTCAGATCATGTCTCGCAGACGCAGGACGCGCTCGGACGCACAATCCTGATCGAGAATCCTTCGACCTATGTCGAATTCACTGCCAGCACGATGGAGGAGATCGATTTCCTCAAGGCGCTCGTCGCCCGCACCGGCTGCGGTCTGTTGCTGGACGTCAACAATGTTCACGTCAGTTGCACCAATCATAACAGGATCGCCTGCGAATATATTGATGCCTTTCCTGTCGACGCCGTCGGAGAAATACATCTCGCAGGCTTTGCCGAGGACCGGGACGAAGCCGGGGCTCCGCTGCTGATAGATGCCCACGGCAGCCCTATTCATTCGACGGTCTGGGATCTGTACGAGCGGGCATTGGTGCGCAGCGGACCGATTGCCACACTGATCGAATGGGACAGCGATGTGCCCGCATTCAGTGTGCTTGCAGCAGAAGCGGCAATGGCCCAATCCGTGATGATGCGAGCTGCAACAACGCCGCAGGCAAGGCCGGCTGCCATCCTTTCCGGGAGCGCGGCCTGATGGAAAACCCCGCGCATCCCGCAGCAAGCCATTGGCAGGAGCGGTTCGCCGCAGCGCTTCTGGATGCCGAGAGAGAACCGCCCCGCGGACTGAAGACCTGGAACGGTTCCGACCCGGTAAAGCGCTTTGCGGTCTATCGAAACAACGTTGTCGTCAATCTGGTCGATGGCCTGTGCGAGACATTTCCGGTTTGCCTCGAACTTGTTGGCGAGGAATTCTTCCGGGCAATGGCCACGGCTTTCGTGCGCGCAGCGCCGCCGTCCGGTCCGGTCCTTGCGCAATATGGCGCGGAGCTGCCGGACTTTGTCGAGCAGTTTGAGCCGGCAGCCGATATCCCTTGCCTTGCAGATGTTGCCCGTCTCGAATGGGCTCGTGTCACAGCCTGGCACGGGGCCGATGCCGTCTCGCTCCGGCCGGAAGACTGGAGCGCCATAGCGCCCGATGAACTGGCGCGGATCAGCGTGGTTTGCCATCCGGCTGCGGCCGTTATGCGCTTTTCATCGCCTGCCGTCTCCGTGTGGGCTGCCCATCAATTGGATGCTGCCGCGCGACATGCGAAACCCGAGGCGGTTGACATATCCCGGGGTGAGCAATGCCTCGTTATCCGCCCCGAACTAGAGGTCGAGGTTATCCTCCTTCCACCGGGTGGGGTGGTCTTCTTCGAGCGACTCATGTCAGGCGAGATTCTTGGCATGGCCGCCGCCACTGCTAGCGCCAGTGATCCGCAATTCGATATTTCCGCAAACCTGGCCACTGTCATGCGTCCGGGCATAGCAATTCGTTTCGCCAACAATGAAAGGACGCCTCAATGAGCGATCAAGCCGCTACCGCGCCGATAGCCGCCAATTCTTCCGGACTAACCGGTCTCGTCAACCGGGCTATAGGGCTTTGCCAGTCGATTCCGCACTGGTTCATCGCCTTTGTTACACGATTCTCCATTGCCGCTGTGTTCTGGAAGTCCGGCCAGACCAAGGTGCAAAATTTCTCCATCGATCTGGTGGACGGCGTTTTCAGGATCGGTTTGCCCAAGCTCTCCGATTCCGCCGTTATACTGTTCCGGGAAGAATACAAGATGCCTGCGCCGGAGGTCCTGGCTCCGTTCGCCGCCTTTGCCGAACATCTTTTCCCCTTCCTCATCCTGATCGGTCTGGCGACACGCTTTTCTGCGATTGCCCTCCTGGTCATGACCCTTGTGATCCAGATTTTCGTTTATCCGGGAGCCTATCCATTGCACGGTGTCTGGGCGGCGGTGCTGCTTTATCTGATTGCCTACGGGCCGGGCATCCTGTCGGTCGATCATCTTGTCAGGAAACAATACAGCTGAGCCTGTCCCACAACGCTCCCCAACGAACTTCAGCGCACCGGTCTGCCGGTGCGTTTTTGCATCTTGCCCGATCCGTCAAAGCCGTTATGAGTGAAACAGGAGCCGAAACGGCGTCAATCGATGTCCTTGTTGGTCCGGCACGTCGCACCGAAGCAGCAGGAACCCACGTAGAACATGAGCGCATATTCCCTGTTCGCAAGCCTGCCGAACCTGATTTCCATTGCCAGGCTGCTCGCTGTTCCGGTTGTCATTGTCTTGATCGTGATGCCGAACTGGATGGGCGCCTTCCTGCTGTTCGTGGTAGCGGGCATTTCCGATGCGGTGGACGGTTTTCTGGCCAAGCGCTTTAACCTGCAGACCGATCTGGGCGCCTTCCTCGATCCGATCGCAGACAAGGCCCTGCTGGTCTCCATCTATGTGACGCTGGCGATAACCCATGAAATTCCCGCAGTTATCGCCATTTTGGTGGTTTCGCGCGATGCGCTGATTGTCGGCGCTTTTCTGGTTGCCTGGCTCATGGACAAGCCGATGGAGGTAAGGCCGCATTTAGTGTCGAAAGCCAATACGACTGCGCAGATATCCTTGGCGGCAGCAGCTTTGGGAATGCGGGCTTTTGAGATCGAAATTGGCGGCTGGTTCTTTTATTCTCTATATGTGTGCGTCGCGGTGCTGACGCTGGCCTCCCTGGTGGTGTATTTCTTCCAGTGGCTCAAGCATATGGACGTGTAGCGCACATCTGTCGCCGGGCGCCTTTAATTGTTTGAATTTCAGGAGTGTAGGCTATGCGGCTGGAAAAACAGGCGACCTTCTGGCTGGCGGGCCTGATCGCGCTCATCGCTCTCTTGTGGCTGTTGAGCGGCGTTCTCATGCCGTTCGCGGCCGGGATGGTGCTGGCCTATTTGCTCGATCCGGTCGCTGACCGGCTGGAGCGCTGGGGCGTGAACCGCATGATGGCGACGACGCTGATCATCGGTCTTTCGCTGTTGGCGTTTATCGTTCTGATCGTCGCCGTCGTGCCGCTGCTGGCGACGCAATTTGCCCATTTCATTGAAAAGCTGCCCGGATATGTCGCCCGTCTGCAGGCGCTGGCATCCGAGCAGGGTGGGGTGCTGGCCAAGAAGATCGGAGTCGATCTCCTCGACAAGCTGGGTCTCGGCAAAGGTGAATCCGGCTCTGCCGGGACGGCAATCTCCGGCGTCATCGAAAAGGGCGGCGCCTGGCTCGGTTCGATTGCCTCTTCCATTCTCAGTGGCGGTCAGGCCCTGCTGGGCATCCTGTCGCTGCTGGTGATCACGCCTGTGGTGGCCTTCTACATGCTTGTGGACTGGGACCGGATGGTTGCGACTGTCGATAGCTGGATACCGCTGCGCCAGCGCGAAACTGTACGCATGCTTGCCCGCGACATTGACAGCGCAATTGCCGGTTTTATCCGCGGCCAGACCATGGTGTGCCTGTTCCTTGGCCTTTGGTACGGTATTGGCCTTTGGGCAATCGGGCTAAACTTTGGTTTCGTTATCGGGGTAGCGGCGGGTTTCCTCAGTTTCATACCCTATGTCGGCTCTTTGACAGCGCTGGTGCTGGCAGCTGGCGTGGCCATTGTGCAGGGCTGGCCAAGCATGTGGCTGCTTCTCGCCTCGATGGTGGTGGTCGGTGTCGGACAATTTCTCGAAGGTAATTTCCTGACGCCACGCTGGGTCGGCAAATCCGTAGGCCTGCATCCGGTGTGGCTGATGTTCGCGCTGATCGCCTTCGGCTCGCTCTTCGGCTTCACCGGACTGATCGTGGCCGTGCCGGTCGCGGCGACCATCGGTGTGCTGTTGCGGTTCGCTTTGTCGCGATATCTTGAAAGTCCGCTGTATCGCGGAGCCGGTGTGCCCCACCCGGGGGACGTTCCCTCTCCGGTGGCGGAACTTCCCGCCGGATGGGCGGGGGCCGCTGGCGAAGCACAAGTGACGGGGAAAAGCCCCCAGTGAGCCGCACTACTGGAAAGCCGGGCAGGGCGCGTGACACTGGCGCGCGCCAGTTGCCATTGGACCTGACGCTGGAACCCCGGTTCGGTCGGGAGGACTTTCTCGTTTCGCCCTCCAACGAGAAGGCATGGAGGGTGATCGAGCGCTGGCCCGATTGGCCGTCGCGTATTCTGGTGCTGGTCGGCCCGGAAGGCTCCGGCAAGTCCCATCTGGGCGCGATCTGGGCCGCGGCCAGCAAGGCAGCCGTGGCAAAGGCTGCCGGTTTGAAACTGGAAGAAGTTCCGGCTCTTGCTGCGCGTGCCTGCATATTGCTTGAGGATGCGAGCGCAGGAAATGTGTGCGAACAGGAACTGTTTCACCTGATCAATTCGCTGCGCGAAACGGAGGGCTATCTCCTCGTCACCGCGAAAGCGACACCCGCCGCCTGGCAGCTTGCTTTGCCGGACCTCATGTCGCGCCTGCGCCTGGCTCCGGTGGTGGAAATTTCTGCTCCTGACGACGAACTGGTGCGCGCCGTGCTCGTCAAGCTGTTCCACGACCGGCAGCTGACAGTGGATGCCACCGTCATTGAATATCTGGCGATGCGGATGGAGCGGTCGCTGGGTGAGGCGCGCAGGCTGGTGGACTATCTCGACCGCGAAGCCCTCTCACGCGGGCGCGCCATTACCCGGCCAATTGTTTCCGAGGTGTTGCGCCGCCTGCAGCCTGACCTGTTCGGCGCCGACGAGGATGACGAGATGCCGGACAACAGGTAAGACTTTACCAATTCCGCAACAAAATCGCGTCTTTCCGGCAGGTTTCCCCGGATGTCATGATAAAGTCCATCTCATGAACATGTATGTCATGATCATGTTTCTCTGAGGGCAAAGCCGGGCCGGCGTCGCGAACCCCTGGAACGACCTATGAATGAGCACAACAAGAAAGACTTCGTGGGAGCCAAGAAGTCTCTGACGGGGGATATGGACGCACCCGGGGCTTCGTCGGCACGGACGATCAAAGATGTCGCCATGAGCCTGAATGCCGAACGCAATGTCACGGCGACTGGCGGCGCGCTGCCGGTTGTCGAGACCTATCCGGTGGCTATCCCGGCAGCCGGCATGGACCAGGAGCTGGCCAAATCCCCGAAGCGTTTCATAAATCGCGAGCTGTCCTGGCTGGAATTCAACAGCCGGGTGCTGGACGAAGCCTCGAACAGCGCCCATCCGCTGCTGGAACAATTGCGCTTCCTGTCCATTTCCGCGAACAACCTGGACGAGTTCTTCATGGTCCGCGTCGCCGGTCTGCGCGGCCAGGTCCGCTCCGGCGTTACCCGGGCGTCCGATGATGGACTGACGCCCGCTGAGCAACTGGTGCAGATCCGCGAACGTGTCCAGCGCCTGGCCGACGACCAGCTTGTGCGGTGGGCGAAATTGCGAGACGAACTCGAAAAGGAAAATATCTTTGTTGTCGAGCAGGACGGGCTGACCGCCAGCGAGAAAGACTGGCTGCATCAGCACTTCATGGAGCAGATATTTCCCATCCTGACGCCGCTTGCGGTCGATCCGGCGCATCCGTTTCCGTTCATTCCCAATCTGGGCCTGGCCGTTGCCGTCGAACTGGTGCTGAAGAATGGCAGCCGCAGGCTGAACGGCCTGGTGCGTCTGCCCGCGCGGATGGCCCGTTTCGTCCGGCTTCCCGATGAGCCGGATGCGGAAGGCGTCGTGCGGTTGGTGGCGCTGGAGACGATCATCGAATCCATGCAGGATCAGCTTTTCCCGGGTTACGAGGTTGTCGCGCAGGGGCATTTCCGGGTCATCCGCGACAGCGATCTTGAGCTGGAGGAAGAAGCCGAGGATCTGGTGCTGTTCTTCGAAAGCGCCTTGAAGCGGCGGCGTCGCGGACGGGTCATCCGGCTGGAATTCGACGATACCATGCCCCAGTCCTTGCAGAATTTCGTCGTCGCCCAGCTGGACCTGCAACCAGATGACGTTTTCGTCCACAGCGGCATGCTGGCCCTGAACGAGTTGTCGGAAATCGTCGCAATTGACCGCAACGACCTGAAGTTCACGCCCTACAACCCTCGCTTTCCCGAGCGCGTGCGCGAGAACAGCGGCGACTGCTTCGCGGCCATCAAGCAGAAGGACTTCATCGTTCATCACCCTTATGAGTCCTTCGACGTCGTCGTGCAGTTCCTCAACCAGGCAGCACGCGACCGTGACGTGATCGCCATCAAGCAGACCCTCTATCGCACTTCGCAGGATAGTCCGATCGTTCGCGCACTGATCGAAGCGGCCGAGGCAGGCAAGGCCGTTACGGCCCTGATCGAACTGAAGGCAAGGTTTGACGAAGAGGCCAACATCCGCTGGGCGCGCGATCTGGAACGCGCCGGGGTGCAGGTCGTCTTCGGCTTCATTGAGCTGAAAACCCACGCGAAGCTGTCGCTGGTCGTGCGCCGGGAGGGAGCCCAGCTTGCAACCTATTGCCATGTCGGAACTGGCAATTACCATCCGGTCACCGCGCGCATCTACACCGACGTGTCGCTGTTTACCGACGATCCGGCGATCGGACGTGACGTCGGACGCATCTTTAATTTCATCACCGGATATGCCGCGCCGGGCGATCTGGAACACCTAGCTGTATCGCCGCTATCCCTCAAGCCGACTCTTCTACACCACATCGACGAGGAAATTGCGCACGCCAGGGCCGGCCGTCCGGCCGCCATCTGGGGCAAGTGCAACGCGCTGGTCGATCCGCAAATTATCGATGCCCTTTACCGGGCCAGTGCCGCCGGGGTCAGCATCGACCTGGTGGTGCGCGGCATCTGTTGTCTGCGTCCGGGGGTACCGGGCCTTTCCGACAATATCCGCGTGAAGTCGATCATCGGGCGTTTCCTTGAACATGCCCGCATTTTCGCTTTTGGCGCCGGGCAGGCACTGCCGCATCCGGGTGCTGTCGTTTACCTGTCCTCGGCGGACCTGATGCCGCGTAACCTGGATCGGCGCGTCGAGGTCATGGCCCCTGTGCTTAACCCGACGGTCCACGAGCAGGTGCTGGACCAGATCATGGTCGCCAATCTGATCGACAACCGCCAGAGCTACCGGGTCTTGCCGGATGGCAGCAGCGAACGGGTGACGCCGCGGCCGGGCGAGGAGCCGTTCAACGCCCACAATTATTTCATGACCAATCCATCGCTGTCGGGCCGTGGCAAGTCGCTGAAGGAATCCGGGCCGAAAACCCTGTTCAATCGCCTGAATTTCCGGTGATCGCGTCTCTGTCCTTCATGCACTGAGTTGTGGAAAATCAAAACCGCGTGGCTGTTTCGATATAGGATCGTTAAGTCGCGGGGAGTACCTATGCTCCTGCAAGCAGTACCCGCAGATTGTAGTGCATTCGCTGGCTCAATCGGGTCATGGAACACGACGAGAGAGGCTGGATCTGCCGCATGGCTCTACCACAATTCAATGCTCCGGGCCGTCTGGCCGACCTGAAGCCGTTTGCCGTTGTCGATATCGGGTCGAACTCCGTCCGTCTGGTCGCCTATGAGGGGTTAAGCAGGGCGCCGACCCCAATATTCAACGACAAGGCGATGTGCGGATTGGGGCGCGGCGTCGCCACTACCGGCATGTTGAACGAGGATGGCGTCAAGAAGGCCATCGAAGCGCTGGAGCGGTTCCGCTCCCTGTGCGCGGCGATGCGTATCTCCGACATCTATGTGGTGGCGACGGCCGCAGCGCGCGACGCTGCCAACGGTCCGGCATTTCTGAAGGCAGCGGAAAAAGCGATCAAGGCGCCTATCGAGCTTCTCTCGGGCGAGCGCGAATCCGAACTTGCCGCCTATGGCGTGATCTGCGGCTTCGAAAAGCCGGATGGCGTGATCGGCGATCTTGGTGGCGGGTCGCTGGAACTCAACCGTGTGAAAGGCGGCAAGGCAACGCGCGGCATTTCCCTGCCGGTTGGCGGCCTCAATCTCATCGACCGGTCCGGGGATTCACCGCGCAAGGCAGCCCGGCTCGTCAGGCAGGCGCTCGATACCGTGCCCTGGCTCGACCAGTTCAAGGGCAAGCCCTTCTATGCTGTTGGCGGCACCTGGCGTTCGCTTGCCCGCCTGCACATGACCCAGCGTAACTATCCGCTGAACGTCATGCACGGCTACGAGATCGACGCCCGCGATGCGGCGGACTTCGCCGCGCTGGTGGAACGTATCCATGCCGAGGCGCTGATCGGTATCGAGACGATTTCCTCCGGCCGCCGGCCCTTGCTGGCCTATGGCGCCGTGGTTCTGGAAGAAATCATGCGTCGCGCAAAGCCGTCGAAAATCGTCGTGTCGGCGCTAGGTCTGCGCGAAGGCGTGCTCTACGACCGGCTGGATGCGGAGACCAAGAAGCGCGACCCGCTGATGGAGGCTGCCAGCGACCTGAATGTATTGCGGTCGCGCGCGCCCCAGCATGGCGAGGATCTGCGCGGCTGGACCGATGTGTTCATGAAGTCGACGAAACTCGACGAAACGGCGGTCGAAAAGCGCCTGCGCCATGCAGCCTGCCTGTTGGCTGATATAGGTTGGCGCGCCCATCCGGACTATCGCGGCGAGCAATCGTTGAACATCATCGCCAATGCGGCTTTTGTGGGTATCGATCACCCGGGGCGTGCCTATCTCGCGATAGCGAATTTCTATCGCCATACCGGCGAGGCGGATCTGAGCCTGCGATTGCGCCAGCTTGCCAGCGCGCGGCTGCTCGACCGGGCGCACATTCTGGGTGCGGCGATGCGCGTCGCATATGTTCTGTCAGCCGCCATGCCGGAAGTCCTGCAGATGGCGCCCCTGGTGTGCCGACGGGACAAGCTGGTGTTGACCTTGCCCGAAAAGCTGGCGCCGCTCGGCAACAGCCGCGTCGGATCGCGCCTCAAGTCATTGGCGCGGCTGATCGGCCGGACGCCGGAAATCAGGATATCGGACTGAACGGCGGAGTGGGCCTAGCGCGTCAGGCAATCTGCCGCGGCGGGTCGCCGGCAGTTGCATTGTCGAGTGCGGGTGATTGCTCGATAGCCGGTGCTTCCGGCGGCACGTCCTGCCATTCAAGGGTGACCACCTTGCCACGCTCCAACGTCAGGGCAAGCCGGCCGGCCTTCAGTTCCAGCGCCTGTTCGCCGAAAATCTTGCGCCGCCAGCCCTTGAGCGCCCCTATGTCGCTTCGGTCCCCCGCCGCAATGGCTTCCAGCTCGTCAACGGTCGCGATCATCTTGGCCGCCACGCCGTGCCGCTCGGAAACTTGACGCAACAGAACCTTCAGCAGCTCCACCGTGGCGCCGCCGCCGTTGCTGCGCCGCTCTCTCGGGATTTTCGGCAGGCTCTTTGGGTCGCGCGCCAGCCCGCGTTCGACTGCGGCGAGTATATCGCTGGCCGAGCGTGATTTTTCCATGCCGCGGGGCAGGGAACGCAAGTCGCCCAAGGCTTCGACGCTGGTCGGCGCCTTGGTGGCGATTTCCAGCAGGGTATCGTCTTTCAGCACCCGCGAACGCGGCGTATCACGGGTCTGCGCCTCATCTTCTCGCCATGCGGCGATTTCCATCAGGACAGCCAGATCGCGGGGTTTGCGCACCCGGTTGCGGTAACGCTGCCATGCATCCTCCGGCCGCTGTTCGTAGGTGGAGACCGAGCACAGGATTGCCATCTCGTCGGCCAGCCAGCTTTCGCGCCGGGCCTTCTCGATTCGCGTCTTGAGCGTCTTGTAGATGTCCCGAAGGTGGGTGACGTCAGCCAGGGCGTAGGCGATCTGGGCATCGGACAGGGGGCGGCGTGACCAGTCCGTAAAGCGCGAGGATTTGTCCACCGTCATCCGGCAGATCGAACTGACCAGTTCCTGATAGGACACCTGGTCGCCAAACCCGCAGACCATCGCCGCGACTTGAGTGTCGAAAAGCGGTGCGGGAATGAGCTTGGCCTGATGCCAAATGATTTCAATGTCCTGACGCGCTGCATGGAAAACCTTGACGACATCCGGATTTGCCATAAGTGCGAAGAACGGGGACAGGTCGATGTCAGGGGCCAGGGTATCGACCGCCACTGCCTCGTCTTCGGAGGCAAGCTGCACGACACACACCTTGGGCCAGAAAGTCGTTTCGCGAAGAAATTCGGTATCGACGGTAATGAATGGATGCCGCGCAAGACGCTCACAGGTTTCGCGCAGGATGTCGGAGGAGGTGATGAGGCTCATGTCATTGGCGTATAGACCAAAAGATTCCGGGTTGCGAGCAGGTTTTGTGTAGTTTCGCACAGGCTGGACGCAGCGGCATCCTAATTTCAGCTGGCGCTGGCCTCAGGGCCTGCTAGTCTAGACTATAGTTCCCGGCTGATCGTAACTCGCACCATTGGTTTGTGCCCATGTCAGACAGGAAAGAGGCGACTGCAAACAGACTTCCCCGCGTCACCGATGCTCGGTTAGACGCGAAGCCGAGCCGGCGCCAGGCGCTTGTCGGGCTGTCCGGCCTTGTTTTGTCGGGGGCGTCCGCTGCCGCCTTAGCGCAGAAAGCCGCACCACGGAAGGGGCCGGCAGGGGTGGATCTGCTGCTCGTACTGGCCGTTGACGCGTCTGGATCTGTGAGCGAGGATCGTTTTACTCTCCAGCGGCAGGGCTATGCCAAGGCATTTCGCAATCCCCGGGTTCTGCGCTCGATCCGTTCCGGCATGCTTGGGGCCATCGGCGTTACCATGGTGCAGTGGACCGGACCAGATCTCCACGTGGTCGTTGTGCCGTGGACCCGCGTGGACAGCAAAGCCTCTCTGGATGCCCTTGCGGCAAAGATCGACAACTCGCCCCGGGAATTGTTCGGCGGGGGAACCTCGATCTCGGGCGCGATAGACTATTCCCGAACCCTTCTCGATGCGGCGCCGTGGAAGGCGGCCAGGCGCGTCATCGACATATCGGGTGACGGCTACAATTCCTCCGGCCGCTTCGTTCAGAGCGCCCGCGACGATGCAGTGAAGGCGGGGATCGTTATCAATGGCCTGCCGATCCTGTCTTTGGCGCCGGACCTCGACCGCCATTTCGCCAAGGATGTGATCGGCGGCATGGGCGCTTTTTCCATTCCCTCTCCGTCCTACGAGAAGTTTGCCGAGGCAATCCAGCGCAAGCTCATTCTTGAAATCGCATCTCAAGATGCAAATAAAAAACAAT
Organism: Alphaproteobacteria bacterium; assembly: GCA_029979185.1. Lineage (GTDB taxonomy): Bacteria > Pseudomonadota > Alphaproteobacteria > Rhizobiales > Beijerinckiaceae > Terripilifer. The sequence goes on from JAPOIA010000021.1 coordinate 17,411, forward strand.
ATTATAAATCAATATTATAAAATATAAATGCTCAAGTGATTTATAACCTGATTGCTGCCAGCAAGATTCCGCCTTCCCGCTTTTTTACGGACTTTGTTAATCGAAAACTTACCAAGATTGCGCAGGCTTAGCTTGTTTGAGTTGAGTATGAAGTAAGGGCTTGTGAGTGCCTTATCTAGCCCCGCCGCCCGACCCGGCGCCTGTCGTTGTGGTGCGCGATATCGGCGGCAGTTTTGCAGAGTATGAACGCCAGACCAGGATCTATCGGGCCCGGAATCGCGAAGTGCGTCTCCACGAATGCCGGTCTGCCTGCACGCTGGCCTTGAGCCTGCCGCGCGTGTGCGTTTTCAAGTCAAGCGTACTCAGGTTTGCCAAGGTCTATGACCCGTGGACAAAACGGGTCGATTTCGCCGCAACCGATGCCCTGTTTCGATCCTATCCGCAAACCGTGCGGTCGCGCCTCGGTTACCTGACGCGCAAATTCAAAACATTGTCCGGCGAGGAATTGATCGCTTTGGGTGTACGCGATTGCGAAGCAACTCCAGTTGTAGACAGGGCGGAAATTGCCGGTGCGAGGCGCGCGCCCGAGCCCTCCTATGTGCCGCCTGACCAGGGGCCGGTAGAGCGATTACTGCGCAAGGTCGGCAGCAGGGTCCGTGCCAATATCGATACCGCTGCACCTGCCCGGATTGCATCGAAACTGACTGGGAAAGTCATCAGGCTCTTGCCGGACCGTTCGACTTTCGCGTCGATCCTCCCCGGTCGCATGACCGTCCCGCCGCCGCAGACTTCGGCAACGGCGAATGCCCAATTAGCAAATAGTCAGGCGCCGTTGCCGCCGCCACGTCCGAGTCCGGCCCGGAGCCTGCTGGCACAAGGGCATAGCCTGAAACAGTCCGATCTGGTGAAACTGCCGCCTGTGATTTCCGGAGGCTATAGGACCCTGCCACCGCAATTACGCGCCTATGCGCCGGTGCGCTAACGCGATACAGCCGCCGCAGGAGCACACCCGGGCGGCAGGGTGGCATGCACGCTGAATTGCTGCTGCTCAGAATGGGCTTGCAATGATTGCAGGCGCGCGTACAGTTTGCGGATCTATCCCGCATCAGACGGGGTGAACTGGCTGAAACTGGCCGAAATCGGCAATTGGCCATTTGCGAGGAAACAAAATGAAATTCTCCATGTCCGTGGCGGGCGCAGGTGTCGCCACAGGTGTCGCCATTGCAACCATTTCGTCGATTGCGTTGCCGTTTGCCGCCTTGGCTGAGAGCACCGCCGATTTCTACAAGGGCAAGACCGTCAAGATCATCGTCGGCCACCAGCCTGGCACAGGGTTTGACGTCTATGGCCGTGCACTGGCGCCGTTTCTCGCAAAGCATTTGCCCGGCAAGCCGGTGGTAGTCGCTCAGAACATGAATGGCGCCAGTGGCATCCGGTCATTGAACTACCTGGCGAATATCGCACCGAAAGATGGCACCGAACTCGGGACCATGGTTTTCACCGCACCGTTCGAGCCGTTGCTAGGCGAGGGCAAGGGCAAATTTGATGCGCGCCGGCTGACCTGGGTTGGCAGCATGGATTCGTCCGTTTCCGTGTGCGGCGTGTCCCGGAAGTCGGGCATCAAGAGTTTCGACGATCTGTTCAAGAAGGAACTGCGCATAGGGGCGACCGGGCGCACTGGACCGTTGCGGACGACGCCGGTGGCCCTCAAACGGTTGCTGGGCGTCAAGCTGAATATCGTTACCGGTTACAAGGGGTCGGTTTCCGTCCGCCAGGCCATCATGCGCGGGGAGGTGGACGGAGCCTGCGGGTCCAGCATGTCCGCCGTACGTGTTGGCTACAAGGAATTGCGCGATCGTGGCGACTTCAACATCATCCTTCAGGCGAGCAAGAATACCGACCCGGAATTGAAGGGAGTTCCCGGGGTGTACAACTATGCCAAGTCGGATGACGACAGGAAAATCTTTGACCTGATTTTCGGGACCCAGCGGCTCGGTCGCGTGTTCGTCGCTCCCCCCGGATTGCCGTCCGAACGCGTTAAGGCGTTGCAGGCTGCCTTTGACGCGTCGATGAAGGATCCGGAGATGATCGCACTGGCGAAGAAGACAAATCTCACGCTGAACACGCGCTCTGGCGAAGAGGTCGCGCAGATCGTCAAGGATACGTACGATACGCCAAAGCGCCTTGTGGAACGCGCGAAAAAGGCTTTGGCGAAATAACAGGCGCCTGGACTTGATCCGGGATGCATTGTGCTTCCGGCGCGCTGGCAACGTGCGCTCATCCCTGTTTGCGGGATGTCAGCCAGACGCCGGCCAGGATCAGTGCAAAGCCGAGCAGGTGGAACAGGCGCAGCTGTTCCCCCAGCAGTACGATCGCCAGGATCACCCCATAGGCGGGAACCAGATGCAGGAAGATGCCGCCTCGGGCCGGCCCGACCTGCTCTATGCCGCGGTTCCAGCACAGATAGCCGATGATCGAGGGAAAGATCGACACGTAGGCCATGACGAAAAAGGTCAACCATGTCAGTTGAAACCGGAAGCCGGTAGTATGCTCCCAAACAAGGCCTGGCAGCAGGCCGATGCCGGCGGTCAGCGCCAGAGCGAACGTGAAGGTCAGGGGATGAATTTTCGGCCGTTCCCGCAACATCGCAGAATAGAGCCCCCAGATCGTCATGCTGCAGACCAGCAGCAGGTCGCCGAAGTTTATGGAAAGATTTCGAACCACCGACATATCGCCACGCGAGATGATCGCCATCACTCCGGCGAGTGAAATTGCAATGCCAAGGATCTGCAGGAGGCTCAGCCGCTCCCGATACAGGGCAAAGCCGGCAATTGCGATTATGATAGGCGCGAACGAATTGAAGATCGAAGCGTTCATCGCGGTCGTATGCTGCAGTGCCTTGTATTGCAGGCCGCTGAAAACCGCACCGCCGCCGACACAGAGCAACAGCATGATGCCATAGTTTCGCTTGATAATCGGCCAGTCGGTTTGCACATGGCGTTGAACGAAGGGCCACAGAAGAGCAGCCCCGATCAGCCAGCGCAGGCTTCCCATGCTCAGAGGCGGCACATGACCGGCGCCCGCACGCCCCGCGATATGATTGCCGGCCCAGGACAATCCAGCCAGCGCAAGCAACAGGAAGGGGTTGAGGAATATCCGCAGGGCCAGCGATGGTCTTGTTCCTGTATCGGGCTGTTCGGACACTTGGGCCTCCTGACGGCGGATCATTGCGCCAACCGCGAGACCACGCCCTCAGCAGGCCGGCCAAAGCAAAAAACGCGGAAACCGTTTACCGGTTCAGCGAACCGGTAAACGGTATCAGGACATCAGGCAATAGCCGGGGCGTTGAGTTGCCGATTGCGGATCAGGAAGACTTGAGGGTCCGTCCGGCACGAATGAAACGCAAGGGGTTCACCGGGTTGTCGTTG
>JAPOIA010000220.1 GCA_029979185.1 Alphaproteobacteria bacterium
TACCGGCGGTGCTACCGTGGTCTTGCCGGGTGCGGGCTTGCCATCGGGCGGGGCCTTGGCCGAGGGCGCCTTGGGCGTTGCGGCAGCAACAGGTTTTTTGGTGGAGGCCGGTTTGGCTGCAACAGATTTTGCTACAGCAGGTTTCGCAGGCGCCTTCTTGGAGGTGGTGGCCATGGTATGATGTCCTTGTCTGGTAGCTCTCTGGGTCTGGTAGCTTTCTGGCTAGACCTCAGCCACTTTGCCGGCGTCAAATCCGCCCGTGCAGTGGCATCGGACAGCACAGCCTTGCAGCGCCTTACTTAGGCTGCGCCGCCGACTTTATCGTCTCGCCCAGTTCCTTGGCCTGTTCCTGGACAGCCTCCAACTGGCTCTTCAGATAATCGGCCTGGAGCGCCATGACTTCCTGCACGTCTTTCGCTTTTACCATTTTCTCTGCAAGATCGAATGCAGCGGCAATATTGTCCTGCGCATAGGAAACGGCTTTGGAGGAAGCGTCCTTCATGCCCATCCCGGCAGAAGTTGCAGTCTCTTCGGCCGTTGCGGTGCTCTTTTGGACTGCACCCATGAAGCCGTCGAATGCCTTGCGGGCCTGCTGCACGCTCTTTTCTGCGAATTCACGCATTTCTGCGGGTATCTCGTACGGTCCGGTCATTGCTCTGCCTTTCGCGGATTGGACCGGCGGGCAAATGCCGTCACCCGGTCAATACTCAATGCCTATTTAAATAGCATACAGGATTTTTTGTTGCGTTGCAACAAAAATAATCGATAATGTTGCATTGCACAAAAAGCGTCGGATTCCGGCAATGCAATCCGACCTTTGCAACAGGTTGGACCTGCCACAGTTAAAACGTTAAACTTTAATTAATTTCGCAACCGTGCCCGGCAGGACTATCGTGAGCGGGGGTGAGGCTTGGCATGAAGGGCGCATTGAAAGCTGCAAAGGGCGGCTAACTCCGCCTGTTTCTTCGTTTCAGGTCACCAAGCTGGCAGATATTGTAACATTATGGGAATAAGCAAAACACATCTGGCCGAACTACTTGCGGCGCAGCCACTGGCGGACCTGACAGCTGCCGGGCAGCCCGTGTTTGCTGTCTCCTTGCCTAATCTCGATGTAGTCTGGATCAACGCAGCGGCCCTGTCCCTCTTTGGCGTGGCCAGCAGCGATGAACTGACCCGCGCTCTTGCGGACGGGACCGATCCGGTTATTCGCCAGCTTGCCCGTACAGCGCGGCGCAGTCGGCCAGGTGGCGCGCCGCAATTGCAGAAGCTGTTGTTCCGCCAGCAGGGCCGGGCAGGGACCGTCCTCACTGTGCGATGCTGGAGTGCGGCGGATTCGGAAAGTGATCAGGCTTCGTTCTGGGTTGCCGCGCTTGACGCTCCGGAAACGCTCTGCATGCCGCCTGAAATATCCGGACCTGCGTCTGCCGAAAAAGTTTTGCATAAATCGGATGCAACACAGGAGAAAGGCACGTCTTCAGACACTGCCGCCTCTGCCTTGCCGCAACCATTGACACAGAATGCCTCGCCGGGCAGCGATCCAAAGGTCGGGGAAGCGCCGGTGCGGCGCCGCCATGTCCGATTCATGTGGCGCAGCGATGGCGATGGCCGGTTGCAGTCGATTGACGGCGCGCTTTGCGAGGTCATGGGCTGCGACAACAGCGACCTCATCGGCAAGACATTCGACCAGCTGATCGAAGATTTGCCCCTGCACCCGGGCGGTCCTTTGCGCGCTGCGCTGGCCCGCCGGGACACCTGGAGCCGCATTGAAGTTCTGTGGCCGTTCACCGGCTCGAACAAATGTGCGCCGGTTACCCTCGGCGGATTGCCGTCGTTCGGTCGTACCGGCCTGTTTGACGGTTACAGCGGCTTTGGGGTTATCCATCTCGACGATATCAGTGAGCGCCCGCAACTGGTTGTAAGCCGTACGGATACGACTCCTGAGGGCCAGGATCGCGACAAAGATCGCGACAAGGATCGGAGCGAGGATATTGCCGGGGCTTCGACTTCAAGGCCGCTGGTTGAGGATGCTGGCGCCGGTAGTGAAAAACAGGAGGCGGAGCCGTACCGGCCTGCGCATGCTGGCAATGTGGTGTCGCTGCGCGCCTGGCAGACAGGAAACAAGACAACGTCCGAGCCTGCCATCCGGCCCATGGAGCAATCAACGGAAGAGCCAACCTCTGCGGAACCTTCTGCCGGAAGTCCTGCGGCCGGCGAAACCGGAAATTCGTCATCAACCGATGCGCCTGTCCAAGGCAAAGAGCTTGATCATGAGACGCGCAATTCCCGGAACGAGGAAGCAAAAGCCTCGACACAGGACGACAAGAGCCTCTCTGCTGATGGTACGCCGGGAGAAAAGCCGGGTCTGCACCTGAACGTTCCCAAGGCCGGATCTGATGGCAGCATCGAACTTTCGGCAAGCGAGCGCAATGCATTTCGCGAAATCGCCCGTGCCCTTGGCGCGCGTACGCGCGATCGGGACGAGACGGCTGACCATGGGGCTTCCGGCAGGGATGATGCCAGTGAGGATGCTGCCAAGGAGGAGGTTGCCAAGGAGAATGGTGTAAAATCGCAGGTAAGCGCCAGCGACGCCGAGACCGCAGACGCCGAAATTGTCGGCGAAAAAACTGCGGGCGCCGTGCCTGTCTCTGCCGAACCGCAGTTGAATGCGCTGCAACAGGTCCAGCCCGCTTCGATGGCGGGAGTTGCCGCGGCGATTGCCGCAACCCATGCCGCTGCAAGGAAAACGGCTGAAGCGGCAGACAAAGAGGATCAGGCCAGGCCCTTTATCACGGTGGACGACGCGGACGTTGGCAATGCCCTGGTCGATGAGACGCAGCCGGACAAGACACTTTCGGGCGCCATGCCTGGCGACGAAGAGCCAGATGATGAGTTTGCTGGCGATGACGTTGCAGAAGATGCGGTTGCGGAGCATGCAGTTGCCGACAACGATAGTGATGCCGGTTTGGCCGTTGAGAAAGGCCCTGGCGCGGAGGGCGGCAGTCATGCGTCCGATAGCGGAGCAACGGTAGCAGCTGGTATTGTTGGAAGCGCTGCGCCTGATAGTTCGGTTCCCGGTGAAGGCGAGCGTGCCGCCGGCCCTGTGGAAAGTGATGCATTGCCGCTGGCAGCGGTTGCCCGCCAGCAGTCCACACGCGATGCGGCTGTGGCTGAGTTGATCGATCGTTTGGGCTTTGGCGTGCTTTTGTCCCAGGACGGCGAAGCGGTCTATGCCAACCAGCCATTGCTCGACAGGCTGGGGTATCGCGATTTCAATTCCTTCCAGGGCGCCGGCGGGATAAGCCGCATGTTCCGCGGCCGTGATCCCGAATTGCTGGCGCGCGAGGCGGCAGGTGGCGCTATTCCCATCATTACACGTGCCGGCGATGTACTCGCCATGGATGGCAAGGCCCACAATGCAAGCTGGAACGGCGCGCCCGCCACCTTGCTGACGTTGCAACCCAGCCAGATGCTGGAGCGCGAAGCGAAGTTGCGGGGTCTGGAACTTGATATCCGCAAGCGCGAAAGCGAAGTGCGCGAACTGCATTCCATTCTCGATACAGCGACCGATGGTGTCGCCCTTCTCGATGAGGAAGGACGCATCCTGTCGTTGAACGGGTCGGGCCAGGCGCTCTTCGGTTGCGATCAGAACGAGGTGGTGGGTGAAAAGTTCACGGTGCTGCTGGCGCGCGAAAGCCGCAGCGCAGCGATGGACTATTTCAATGGCCTGAAGTCGAACGGCGTCCGGAACGTTCTCAATGATGGCCGGGAAGTTGTGGGCCGTGCCAGCAAGGGCGGTGCAATCCCCTTGTTCATGACGATCGGCTGTATCTCCAATGGTCCCGAACAGCGCTTCTGCGCCGTGCTGCGCGATGTAACGCAATGGAAGAAGGCCGAACGCGAACTCAGTGAATCCCGGCAGGAGGCCGAGCGCACCAGCACGCTGAAGTCTGAGTTCCTGGCCAAGATCAGCCACGAAGTCCGCACGCCGCTCAACGCTATTCTCGGCTTTGCGGAGGTCATCATCGATGAACGGTTCGGGCCCATCGCCAACGAACGGTACAAGGACTATCTGAAGGACATCCATGCCTCCGGCACCCATGTACTGAGCCTCATCAATGATCTGCTCGACCTTTCGAAGATCGAGGCAGGCAAGCTGGAACTGGATTTCGGCAGCGTCGACGTCAGCAAGGTCGTCAACGAATGCGTTTCGATCATGCAGTCGCACGCCATACGCGAACGGGTCATCATGCGCCTGTCTCTGGCGCCTCGCCTGCCCAATGTCGTTGCGGACGAGCGTTCCCTGCGCCAGATCATCCTCAACATCCTGTCCAATGCCGTGAAATACAATGAGCCAGGCGGGCAGGTGATTGTCTCGACAGCCCTGACGGATGCCGGCGCTGCCGTCATTCGTGTTCGTGATACCGGTATTGGCATGAGCGACAAGGATGTGGAATTGGCATTGGAACCGTTCCGCCAGATTGCGACCTCGCGCAAGTCCGGTGGCACCGGTCTTGGCCTGCCGTTGACCAAGGCGCTGGTGGAGGCCAACCGCGCCTCCTTCACCATAAAGAGCAAGAAGGACGAAGGCACCCTGGTTGAGGTGGCATTTCCGCAGACGCGCGTGCTGGCCGAATAGGCTGCCCCCGGCTGCGGAATCCCCTTGCACGGACACTTTTGCTGAGCCATGCTTCCGCGATCAGATAATACACATGCAATCAGCCTGCATGCATGAAATCGGGGAGACGTTCATGAACATCGCACTTTACTATGCGCCGACAACCTGTGCCTTGGTGCCTTATATCAATCTCACCGAAGCCAATGCCGAATTCGAGGTGCGGCCGCTGAACTTTCGCACCCAGCAGCATTTCTCGCCGGACTATCTCAAGGTCAATCCCAAGCACAAGGTGCCGCTGCTGGTGGTCGACGGCGAACGGCTGACCGAAACCGCGGCGCTCCACCTGTGGATGGCCCGCAC
>JAPOIA010000221.1 GCA_029979185.1 Alphaproteobacteria bacterium
CGACAGAAGTTCTCCGTCGACGTGATCGAAGAAACGCCGGGCGAAGAAGCCGGCATCAAGTCCGCCACCCTGCTGATCAAAGGGTTCAATGCCCACGGCTGGCTGAAAACGGAATCAGGCGTGCACAGGCTGGTGCGCATCTCGCCGTTCGATTCCAATGCGCGGCGGCATACGAGCTTTGCCTCAGTATGGGTCTATCCGGTCATCGACGACAAAATCGAAATCGACGTCAACGAAAGCGACTGCCGGATCGATACATACCGGTCATCTGGCTCCGGTGGCCAGCACGTCAATACGACGGATTCTGCGGTCCGCATCACCCACATTCCAACGGGTATTGCGGTGGCCTGCCAGTCCGAGAGATCCCAGCACAAGAACCGGGCTACCGCCTGGAACATGCTGCGCGCGCGCCTGTACGAGCGCGAGCTGGAAATACGCGAAGCTGCTGCGAGCGACGTTGAAGCCAGCAAGTCGGATATCGGTTGGGGCCACCAGATACGGTCTTACGTTCTTCAGCCGTACCAGATGGTGAAGGACCTGCGTACGGGCGTCGTATCGCAGACGCCTGACGATGTGCTTGATGGGGAGATCGACGAGTTCATGCATGCGGCCCTGGCGCAGAAGATCCACGGCGGCGGACCGGCGCATGTCGAGGATGTGGATTAGGCATCGCTCGCAGAAATAGCCGATTTCCGGTAATAGCGGCGGCCCGGAAGGAACATCCGGGCCGGTGTGTGTTCTTGCGGTTTTGCGAAAGTGGCCGGCTGCTCCTACTTTTTCGACCCGACGGCCTTCATGGTACGTGATATCAGTTCCGGCGAGGCCCCGGTGATTTTTTCAACAAGCTTCTGAACTTCGGATGCCGAGCGGTACCGCAAAGCCAGATCGCGTTTGCCGGCCTCGGCGATGAAGTCCTTGTCCTTCATCATCGTCTCGAACGCCTTGCGGACAGCATCGACACGGTCCTTTGGAACGCCCGGTCCATAGGCCAGGCCGCGTGCGATGGGGGTGCCTGCCGAGATAAGTTCGGCGATGTCGCGGTTCTCCTTCGGTGTCAGCTCGATCAGTGTTGGAACGTCCGGCAGCTGTGGCAGCCGGTCGAGAGTGAAGGACACCAGCATGTTGACCTTCTTGTCCCGGATCCACTGCGGCTTGCTGCCAGCAATGCTTTCATAGGCGACGGTCCAGCCATGTACTTCTCCGCGTTCCATAGCCAGATTGATGGCGCCGCCCTTGTTGTAGCCGGTGATGATCCGGTATGGCGCGCCGGTTGCGAGTTTCAACAGCGAGGCCCATTGGTAGGACAGGTGGCTGGTTCCCATCGACCCGAGAACGAGGTCTTTGGCGGTCCTGATTTCGGCCAGCGATTTTGCGGGGGCAGTGTGCCAGAGCGTCAGGATTTGCGTTATTTCGCCGAACGATCCGATCCACTGGAACTTGTCGGATTTGAACGCGAGATTTTTTCGGCCTGACAGTTTTTCGATCAACGGCAGAGCGTGGGTCATCAGGATCTTGCTGCCGTCCTGCGGTGCCTTGGCGAAGATATAGTTGCCGGCGTTGGCGCCGCCTGCACCGGGCATGTGTTCCACGATAATCCGCGGATTGCCGGGAATGTGCTGTCCAATGTGCTGCGCAATGACACGCCCGTAAAGGTCGTAGCTGCCACCGGGGCCAGTACCCATGAGAATGGACACTGTCTTGCCCTTGAAGAATGCTTCCGGTGATTGCGCTTTTGCGGGTTTTAAAGACAACGCAGCAGACGCCGCCAGTGCGATTGTCGCTGTCAGGATTGTTCTCGATAATGTACCGGTCATGTTTGCCTCCCTGTATCCGGTTCAATTTCTGCCTAGCCGTCCGTGAGCGGTTCCCCCGTAATATGTTCGGCTTTTTCCACCCTTATCAGTACGCCGAAACCTTTCATGTCCGGATCGCGTGCCTGTTCGTGCTTGATGATGCCGTTGTAAATGGCTTGTCGCCGGGGGCCGTCCTTGATCAGTTCCGCGGTGCCGAAAAAGCGTGCAATGCCGCCGCGAGGAAGCAGGCCGCTCTCGCGCAATGCCATGTTGCGGTAAACGATGGTCAGTTTGGAGCCGTCTTTCAGGTTTTCGTTGGTCGTGCCCAGTCCGCGTTCCCACATCGCGAAATGATCGCCGTCATAGACATAGATGCTGCCGCGCGGGGTGAATTGCGCAAAACCGTTCGGCAATACGCTGCCGACCATCACGGTATGATCGGGGTATGCGCCGTTGATATGCTTGCGCAAGTTATCAGGAATTTTCGCCAATCATGCCTCCCTCGCGCGCTGTTGCGCCCGGGAGGAACTAAGCACGGCAGAAGCCGCTTTGGAAGTCTGGAAAATTCGCCTGAAGCATGTGGGTCAGGGAACGTATTGCAGGAACATGGCGCTGACCCCGGCAGTCAGGTTCACGCCGGTCTGCTCCTGTATGGACACAGGTTGCAAGTTGATCGAACCCCTGGCCCCACCGATCAGGGCATTGGCCCCCACGCCGACGCCGGCGCTAGCGGAGGCGCTGGCTCCCGTGTATTCGCCGGTACGAGCACCGGGTCCAGGCCGGCTGGGGGCGAACACGCCCCAGACCATGCGGGCGGGTCCGCTGATGCCGATATCGAGGCCGAATTTGCGGATTGTTCCGACATATTTCTCGACCCGTCCGTCGGCGCCCTTGTAGGCGCATGACAAGGCCTTGCGCGAGGTGATGACGAAGCCCACACCACCGGAGATGTTGCATTCCAGCACGCCGATACGCGTTGCGGATGTGGCGGGCGTAGATGCGGCTACCAAGGCCGCAATGAGAAATGGCGCAATCGCGCCGAACGTGTGACGATGTTTTCTGTCGGATTTGAACATGGAACGGAACGGCATGTCATCGGCCTTTTGGTTGGCTGCCCAGCTATTTCAACAATGCATCTGCTGACCCATTGTTCCATGAGGTCGATCAATTGGGCCGGCTATAATTCCGGTCACTTCGTCCGGACAGGCGGGCCGGAAAGCCGATATCCCGCGTGACGCAGAAACGGGGCCTTGCCACCCGGGGCCAAAACCCGCTATCGCGTAAGCGGATATTTTGCAGCAGGATCGGGAAACCCATCATGGCCAATACCTACGACGTCATCATCATCGGCTCCGGTCCCGGCGGTTATGTCACCGCCATTCGTGCTGCCCAGCTTGGCTTCAAGACGGCTATCGTTGAGCGGGAACATCTTGGCGGCATCTGCCTGAACTGGGGCTGCATCCCGACCAAGGCACTGCTGCGATCGGCGGAAATCTATCATTATGCCAACCACGCCAAGGATTATGGGCTGACAATCGACGGCAAGATCGGCTTCGACGCCAAGGCTGTGGTGGAGCGTTCGCGCGGCGTTTCCGGGCGGCTGAACTCCGGCATCGGCTTCCTGATGAAGAAGAACAAGGTCGATGTGATCTGGGGTGAGGCGGAAATCGTCAAGGCGGGAGAAATCAAGGTATCCGAGCCGAAGAAAAAGGCGATGCAGCCGCAGCATCCCGCACCGAAAGGAACTCTGGGAGCGGGTTCCTATTCGGCCGAGCATATCATCGTGGCGACCGGCGCCCGGCCGCGTGTCCTGCCCGGAATTGAGCCGGACGGCGACCGCATCTGGACCTATTTCGAGGCCATGGTGCCGAAGACGTTCCCGAAATCCCTGATTGTGATGGGGTCCGGCGCGATCGGTATTGAGTTCGCGAGTTTCTACAGGACAATGGGCGCAGAAGTAACCGTTGTCGAAGTGCTGCCGCAGATCATGCCGGTGGAGGATGCGGAAATTTCTGCCCTTGCCCGCAAGCAGTTCGAGAAGCAGGGCATCAAGATCATGACCTCGACCAAGGTGACGAAGGTCGCCAAGTCGAAGTCAGACGTGACCTGCACGGTCGAGGACGACAAGGGTAATACCCAGACACTGAAAGCGGAAAACCTTATCTCTGCCGTGGGCGTCGTTGGCAATATCGAGAATCTCGGCCTGGAAAAGCTTGGTGTGAAAACCGATCGCGGCTGTATCGTGATCGACGGGTTCGGCAAGACAAATGTGCCGGGGATATATGCCATTGGCGATGTTGCCGGTCCTCCCATGCTGGCGCACAAGGCCGAGCATGAGGGCGTGATCTGCATCGAGGCGATCAAGGGCCTGTATCCTCATCCGATGGAAAAGACGATGATCCCTGGCTGCACCTACTGCCATCCGCAGGTTGCCAGCGTGGGGCTTACGGAGGCCAAGGCGAAGGAGCAGGGGTTCAAGATCAAGGTCGGCCGGTTCCCCTTCGTTGGCAACGGCAAGGCGATTGCCCTTGGCGAGCCGGACGGGATGGTCAAGACGATCTTCGAGGAAAAGACCGGAAAGCTGCTCGGGGCGCATCTGGTCGGCGCGGAAGTGACGGAACTCGTGCAGGGTTTCGTGGTTGCTATGAACTGCGAGACCACCGAGGAAGAACTGATGCACACGGTCTTCCCGCATCCGACCCTGTCGGAAATGATGCACGAGAGCGTGCTGGATGCCTATGGGCGTGTGATTCATACCTGAGGCGTTGCCGGAACGCTTGAATGACGGTTTGGGGCGTTGCTGGATTTCGCGCCATGTCGATGAACTTTAGCCTATCCCGGAAGTAGGGTAAACGTTATGTTAAGTCGCTGCGAGGCGCTGGTTTCGCGGCCTTTTTGAAATGTGGAATTGTGGAGAGGGATATGAACCAGCCACTTGGAGTTTTGGGTACCCCCGGTGTTGGCTTTTTCATGCTGCTGATTATTGGTGCGTTGGCAGGTTGGATTGCGGAGAAAATCACGAAATCCGATCATGGTATTCTCACCAACATTGTCGTTGGCATTGCCGGTTCGTTCGTTGGCTCTTCGCTCGCTGAGGCAGCCGGTGTTGCGGTGCGCGGTTTCACCGGACACCTGATCGCCGCGGCAATCGGCGCGGTGATCGTGCTCTATGTCT
>JAPOIA010000222.1 GCA_029979185.1 Alphaproteobacteria bacterium
GAATACGATCCGCCGAACCTGATTACGCCGGCCTTCGATATCGCCAAAGCGCTTGTCGCTCGCAGTTCCCTGTGTCCGCCGATACGCTACGCCGAGGGCCACAACCATTTCTCCACGGTCGCCAGCATGGGTTCCAGCGACAGCGATTTCGCAAAATATACGATCGATTTTGTACGCAAGTGCGTGGGGTAAGGCTGTCACCCCGGACGCACCGCAGGTTCGATCCGGGACCGTTCACAGAATGCGGGACCTTTCAGCACGGATCGCGATCCCGGCGGCGCTTCGCTTGGCCGGGATGACAACTACGTTTTATTGAGGAGGGAGTTTTGAACGACAAAATCCGCCGGATCGTCACTTATGTCGATGAAGACGGCAAGGCGAAGGTGCTGTTCGACAGCCCGAACCCCAATCGCCGTGTCCGGCCGCAGCGCGGCACTGTGTCCAATCTCCTGTGGGTGACGAACGAAACGCCCGCCGATGTTGGCGGCACGGAAGATCGCGGCCAGCGCGAAGTGGCAGTCGCGCCTCCGCGCGGCGGGTCGGTATTTCGCATAGTTGACATCCCGCCGATCACGCCGGAAGTGGAGGCGCTACCGAACGATTACCACGCCTCGCAGCATGGCGACTCCACGCCGAAGCGGCACATGCCGTCAACCCATCCGCTGATGCACGCTACGCGCACCGTGGACTATGCCATCGTAATGGAGGGCGAAATTGACATGTTGCTGGACGAGGGCGAGGAAATCCACCTCAAGGCCGGTGATGTGTTGATTCAGCAGGCAACCAACCATGCCTGGGTCAATCGCGGCGACAAGCCGTGTCGCATTGCCTTTGTGCTGATCGATTCGCAGGAGCCTTGAGGACCTTCTATAAGGGCCCCTCTACGACCGGACGCGAGATCGATTGGCTGCTCTAATGGCGGTCGTTCAAGCGCGAATTCTCTGCAAGATGTGCAGCACGAAGATCATCCGGCGTATTGATGTTGAAGAACGGATCGCGCGGCGAGGCCGGCCATTCGGCCGTTGCGTATCCACATGCTTCGGCAATAGCTTCCGCGCGGCGTACGCCTTTGCCAATCAGTTGCTGACGGATCGCGTCGCGCAGGCTCACGCTCCAAAGTCCGGAGACAAAATGTGTGCGCCCGCCGCTGGCCGCCAGTGCAAGCGGCTCATTCGTCGAGGTCGCGGCATTCCATAGCCGCGATCCAAGGTCGCTGGGCAGAAATGGGCAATCGACCGGCACACTAAGGAGCCAACCAATCTCGGGCCGGTTCACGGCGCACCACTCCATGGCGGCGAGAATGCCGGCTATTGGTCCAGACCGCGTATCGTCAAGGTCGTGTATGACAGGCCAGGGCAGGGTATGAAAATCGTTGGCGTCGTTCGCTGAAACCAGCAGTTGCGCGCATTGCGGGAGCATGTTGCTGGCAGCAATCTCGATCAGCGGTCTCCCATTCAGGACAGTCAGTACCTTGTTGATGCCGCCCATCCGCCGGGCTCTGCCGCCAGCCAGTACGAGGCAGGCAATATGCTCGCGCGGATAATCCGCTGCGGTCCAAGATTCGGTCATTCGATAACGATTTTCGGAGCAACCTTGACGGCCCCGCCGCCCGCCAGCGCATTGGCTACATTGCGGGCAATGTCCATATAGGATTTGGCATGCGGGCCGTCCGGCTGCGCTGCGACAATCGGCGTCCCATCGTCGGACGAAGTGCGAATGTCCATGTCGAGCGGTATCTCGCCGAGAAACGCAACACCGGTCTTCTCTGCTTCCGCCCGCGCGCCGCCATGGCCGAAGATCGGCGTGATATGTCCGCAGTTCGGGCAGCAATAGCTGGCCATGTTCTCCACTATACCGAGCACCGAAACATTCACCTTGTGGAACATCGCAACGCCGCGCCGGGCGTCGATCAGCGCCAGATCCTGCGGCGTTGAAACAATGACCGCGCCAGACAATGGTACCTGCTGGGCAAGGGTAAGCTGCGCATCGCCGGTACCAGGCGGCATGTCGACCACCAGAATGTCGAGTTCGCCCCAGGCGACTTCACGCAACATCTGCGTCAGTGCCGACATGACCATCGGCCCGCGCCAGATCATCGCCGTGTTTTCCTCGACCAGGAAGCCAATCGACATCACCTTTATGCCGAAGCGCTCATGCGGAATGATCTTGCGCCCATCGTTCAGTTGCGGCTTGCCGCTGAGGCCGAACAGCCGTGGCTGCGACGGGCCGTAGATGTCGGCATCCAGCAAGCCAACGCTGAGGCCGCCCCTTGCGAGCGCCAACGCAAGGTTGGCCGCGGTCGTGGACTTGCCAACGCCACCCTTGCCGGACGCCACGGCGATGATATGGCCGACGCCGGGAATTCCAGCCTGTTGCGGAACGCCGCCCCGGCCAGCAGCTGCCCCTTGCGGCTGTGGCGGACCGCTTCGCAGGGGCGTCTGGCCCGGATGCCGGTCCTGTCCGGCCGGCTTTGCGGCACTGGCCGCGCCCGCCGGTCGTTCTCCTGTCAGCCCGACCAGTGCGCTTGACACGCCGGGCAGCTTGCGTACGGCGGCTTCCGCCGCCGCCCGGACCTGTTCCATGGCGTTGACCTCGGAGGGTTCCACGGCAATGGCAAATATGATCTTGCCTCCGGTGTTGACGATCTGTGTCAAACGGCCGGTATCCGCCAAGTTTCCGCCGCCGGGCAGGGGGATGGATTTCAGGACGGCAAGAATTTGGTCATTGGTCGCGGACAAGGGGCGTGCTCCGGAAAATTCATCTGAGTCGATAGGATTTACTGCTAGAATAGTGCATATCACGGTAAAGAACACCGTCGAATGCTGTAGCGGGCTCAAGTGCAGGCAGGCAATCGCAACGGTATGGAAGAAGCGGGTTTGAATGAAACTGATAGGTCTGGCCGGATGGAGCGGTGCTGGCAAAACAACGCTGATTGAGCGGGTGCTTCCGGTGCTGCGCAAGCGAGGCCTGCGCATATCGACACTGAAGCATGCCCATCACCGTTTTGACATGGACGAGAAGGGTAAGGATTCCTGGCGCCATCGCGAAGCTGGGGCGGAGGAAGTGCTCATCGCTTCCGCCGGCCGCTGGGCTCTTTTGCACGAGCTCCGCGACGCCCCCGAGCCATCCCTGCCGGAGCTTCTCGCGAAACTGACGCCGGTCGATCTGGTCCTGGTCGAGGGCTGGCGCAATGGCGATCATGCCAAGGTCGAGGTCTGGCGTAAGGGCAACGGCAAGCCGTTTCTGCATCCCGGCGATGCACATATTCGCGGACTGATCAGCGATACCGAAGACTGCCCGGCTGATCGTGCTTTTGTCCTGTCGAGAGACATGGAGGCGGTGGCCGATCTGCTCATTGCCTGCGCTGCGCCGGTGGAAACGTTGGGGCCAGCATGACCGGCGAAGCTGGAAAAACCACTGCGGACAGTACAGCGCAACAGGTTGATGCCCGCGACTTGAAATGCCCCTTGCCGGTGCTCCACGCCCGCCGTGCGCTGACCCGCCTGCCTGCAGGGCAGGAATTGGAAGTGCTGTGTACCGATCCGGTTTCCGTCATCGATATCCCAAATCTGGTCCGGGAAATGGGGTTTGTCCTGAAGGAAACCGTCAATTCGGGCGAGCACTATCGGTTTGTCATTGCCACCGTTCAGCTGGACATCGAACAGGAGAATTAGCAATGAGCGATGACAGGCCAACAGGGTCGGCCCGGCCCGCCGCTTCGCAATCTGCACCTTGGCCGGTTGAAATCCGGCTTGCCGGTGGCAAACGCCTTCTGGCGATAACCTTCGACGATGGCACATCATTCGAGTTGAGCGCGGAGCTGCTGCGGGTCTGCAGCCCGTCAGCGGAAGTGCAGGGCCACGGTCCCGGCCAGCGTAAGACGGTTGGCGGCAAGCGCAATGTTGCTATTGCCGGCGTGGAGCCGGTCGGAAACTACGCCGTGCGCCTGGTTTTCGACGATGGGCACGACACCGGCCTGTTTTCCTGGGCCTATCTTCATGAACTTGGCCGCAGAGCGGATCAGAAGTTTCGGACATATGAAGCGGAGTTGAAGATGAAGGGGCTGGACCGCGACAAGCCGGGCGAGAAATAGGCTGTTTCCGCGAGACTTTCCCTTTCGCCCGTTGCGACAATTCGTTCCTTGGGGTACCAATACTTTCAGAACGGCTGACCGCACACAGGAAGCTGAATTCTGCCAGGGAGGAAAATATGCGCAATACCATCCGCCGCACGACCATGCTCGCCGCCGCTGCCGCCATTATGGCGACACCTATGGCCGCCAGCGCTGAAAAGCTGAAAGTCGCGCTGCCGCAGAAGGGGCTCTGGGAAACCAGTATTACCATAATTGGTATGAAAGAAGGCCTTTTCAAAAAGGAAGGTCTTGATCTGGAAATACTACATACCCGTGGCGGTTCGGAAACCGTTCAGGCCGTCCTGTCGGGCAGCGTCGACATGGCACGCGCCAACGGCATCCTGGGCACCATCGGCGGCTACGCCAAGGGCGCACCGATCAGGATCATCGGCGCCTCCATGACCGGCGCCCCGGACGCCTTCTGGTACGCACGCGCCGACAGTGGGATCAAGACACCGAAGGACCTGCAGGGCAAGAAGATCGGCTTTTCCCGGCCCGGTTCCTCAACCCATCTGATGGTGCTGGCGCTGATCGCCCAGTACAAGCTGGACAAGGCCAAGGCCGTACCCTCCGGCGGTCCGTCCGGTTCCTTCACCCAGACCATGTCGAAACAGATTGATGCCGGCTGGTCCGTTCCGCCGTTCCGTCTCACGGACGTCGCGGCCGGTAAGATCAACATCGTCGCCCGCGCGTCGGACCTCGACGAAATCAAGGGACAGACCATTCGCGTAAACGTCACCAGCGCGAATGCGCTGAAGAACAAGCGAGAAGCGCTGGTCAAGTACCATCGCGCCTGGCTGAAGGCG
>JAPOIA010000223.1 GCA_029979185.1 Alphaproteobacteria bacterium
CTATACCGGCCTGTGGCTGAACGGACAGGGCTTCGAGCGTGCGCGGGCGACCGGTCGGCTCGATATCAAGGGATCGATCACGGCAGGCGCATCCTCGACCTTCCTCAAACGCAACCAGAACCGGACGATCGAGGAGCAGCTGGACTCCCAGCGCGAGATGGTGAAGCGATACAGGGAACTCGCCATTCCTGTCGTGCGCGGCGGGATTATGGCGGCGTTCGGCTGCAACTTCGAGGGCGATATAGAGGTCGAGCGCGTGGTCGGTCTGTTCGGCGAGGTGCTGGCTATCGCCAATGAAAACGATGTCACGCTGGACTATGTCTCCCTTGCCGACACGATGGCATGGGCAACGCCGCTAAAGATCAAGCGCACCATCGGCGCCATTCGCGACAAATACCCCGATCAGGCGATTTCACTGCATCTGCACGACACGCGCGGCCAGGGCATAGCCAATGCCTATGCGGGCCTGGAAATGGGCGTGTCCCATTTCGACGCTGCAGTCGGCGGACTTGGCGGCTGTCCCTTCGCTGGCCATGCGGGAGCAGCCGGCAATGTCTGCACCGAGGACCTCGTGTTCATGTGCGAGGAAATGGGGATCGAAACGGGTATCGATCTTGAGGCGCTGGTCGAATGCGCGCGCCTTGCCGAGGACATCGTCGGCCATCCCCTGCCCGGTAGCGTCAAGACAGGCGGTACGCTGGACAACCTGCGCCGACAGATCAGCGCGCATTGAAACGCAACGGGAGGCGCAGATGCGAAAGCTGACGTCGGAAATAGCCGCATTTGTTTCAGGCAATCGTTATGCGGCGGTCCCGGAAGCTGCCATTGGCGCAATCAAGAATGCGCTCAGCGATTATGCCGCCGTTTCTGTACTGGGATCGGATGAAGAGACTACCCGTATCGTCGCCAGTTTCGAGGAGACCGGCAGTACCGGCGAGGCCCGCATCTGCTTTTCGGACCGCCGCGGGCCGGCCCGGGCTGCGGCGCTGATAACCGGAACCGCGGCGCATGCTCATGACTATGACGATGTCGGCATTGCCTTTCACCCGGCACATCCGAGCGTTGCGATTGCCCCTGCGGTGCTTGCCCAGGCGGAAGCGCAAGGCGCAACAGGCTGGCAGGTACTGGAAGCCTTCGCCACCGGGTATGAAGTCTGGTCGGAACTTGCCTCGCGGGACGCCAGGCCACACCATCTGCGTGGTGTGCATCCGACCGGCTTCTTCGGAACGGTCGCAGCGGCAGCGGGCGTCGCGCGGCTGATGGATCTGGATCAGCCGACTGCTTCGAACGCTCTTGCCATAGGCGCTTCGCAGGCAGCGGGCCTCGTCGCAAATTTCGGCTCCATGACGAAGCCCTTCCACGCCGGGCGTGCTGCTGCGGCGGGTCTGATGTCGGCGCGCTATGCGGCAGCCGGCATGACAGCCTCGCCGGATGTATTCGAACACAGGCATGGATTTCTGCGGGCGTTGTCGCCGGAAGGTGATGTTGATCTGGAGCGGCCCTGCCATTTCGGCCAGAGTTGGCATCTGGTCGACCACGGGATCGGCGTGAAACTCTATCCACTTTGCTACGGCAATCACCGGATCATCAATTCGCTGACGAAGTATGTGAATGCGATGGACTTGCCGGCCGAGGAAATAGACCACGTTACCTATCGTACGGCGCCGTCGCGTGTCGTATCGCTCGTGCATACCAAGCCCGAAACGGTTCTGGACGCCAGGTTCAGCGCCGAATTTGCTGTCGCCATGTCGGTTGTCGCCAGGCGCGCCACACTGGCCGAATTGACCGACGAATTTTTTGGCCGCGCCGATGTGCGGGAGTTGATGGGTAAGGTCGAACGGGATCTCGATCCGGCCCGCGAGCCTGCGCATTTCAACGGCGAAACCGATGACCTGCTGGAATTTCGCATGAAGGACGGCTCGGTTCGCAGCCTGAAGCTCGAAAGCCCGGACGATCTGGCGATCAGCCTCGACAGGAACGTCCTGTGGGACAAGTTCCGCGACTGCACGTCCGCAGCGATGGATGAACAGCAGGCGCGCGGCCTGTTCGATGCCTTGCAAAATCTCGAACAATTTGGCGATATTCGCGAGCTTCCGGTCTATAAGGCCGCTACCTCAACCCACTAGATTCATCTCAGCCGCCGGACGCAACTCCATATGACCGCCGAAAATACCGCCCCGCCCGCCACTTCGCCCTTGCATGGAGTTACGGTCGTCGAACTCGGCCACAGCGTTGCCGCTCCGTTTGCCGGGCAGATACTGGCCGACCTCGGCGCACGGGTGATCAAGATCGAAAACCCCGACCGGGGAGACGATGCGCGGAACTGGGGCCCGCCCTTCTGGAACGGCGCGGCGGTAATCTTCCAGTCGGTCAACCGCAACAAGGAATCGGCGGCGGTCAATCTGAAGGATCCGGATAAACTTGAAAAGCTGCGCGACTTCATCGCGACGAAGGCCGATGTGGTGATCCAGAACATGCGCGCCGGGCTGGTTTCACAATATGGCATCGGCGCGGAACTGCGCGAGCGCAGTCCCCGGCTGATCTATTGCAACCTCGGCGCATTCGGCGCGGTCGGTCCTTACGTAAAGCGTCCGGGATACGATCCGCTGATGCAGGCATTTGGCGGCATCATGAGCGTTACCGGCAACGAGGGCGAGCCGCCGGTGCTGGTCGGGGTGTCGCTGATCGACCAGGGCGCCGGCATGTGGTCGGTGATCGGTATCCTCGCTGCATTGAACCGCCGCGCGGCGACCGGCGAAGGCTGCACGGTCGATACCTCGCTGTTCGAGACGGCGCTGGCGTGGATTAATTCCTCCACCGCCGGATTGCAGGCAACCGGCAAGCCGCCGGGCCGGCGCGGCTCTGAGAACCCCGGCCTCGTGCCATATCGCGTTTTCGAGGCGTCGGACGGGTACCTGATGATCGCTGCCGGCAACGACAACCTGTTCAAGCGTTTGGCCGGAGCGCTCGGCAAGCCGGAGTGGCTGAATGACGTGCGCTTCGCCACCAATCCGATGCGGGTGGAAAATCGGGCTATGGTCAATGCCGCCGTGCAGGATGTGATCGGCACCAAGAGTGTGGACACATGGCTGGCGATCATCGAGCCGGCGGGCGTTCCCGTCGCGCCGCTGCAGACCATCGACCAGGTGTTCGAGCATCCGCAAACGCAGGCGCTTGGCATGCTGCAGGATGCGCCGGATGCGCCGGACATGAAACTAATGGGCCTGCCGCTGTCCTTCAACGCCGAGCGGCCGGCCCTGCGCAATGCGCCGCCCAAGCTGGGGGCGCAGACGGACGTCGTGCTTGGTTCGAAAACGGACTGAGCACGCAAGCGATACGGGAGGCATGGAATGGATGACGCGGGGCTAGCTGGCGGCGGCCTGACCAATGTGCCGCTTGGCAACGACTATCCGGAAATCCGCGAGGCGGTGCGGGCGATCTGCCGCAAGTTCCCGTCTGAATACTGGCGCGGGCTGGAGGATGAGGAAGCCTATGCCTCGGAATTCGTCGCGGCGCTGACGGAAGCCGGCTTCATGGCAGCGCTGATCCCGGAAGAATACGGCGGCTCGGGCCTGCCCTTGCGCGCCGGCGGCGTGATCCTTGAAGAAATCAACGCCATGGGCTGCGAGAGCACCTCCTGCCATGCGCAGATGTACATGATGGCGATGCTGTTGCGGCACGGCAACGAAGAACAAAAGAACAAGTACCTGCCGGGCATTGCCTCCGGCTCAATCCGCTACCAGTCGTTCGGCGTTACCGAGCCGACGACTGGCACCGACACGCTGCAGTTGAAGACCCGCGCGTTGCGTGACGACGACCACTATGTCATCAACGGCCAGAAAATCTGGACCTCGCGCGCCCTCCACTCGGACCTGATGACCCTGTTGGTCCGCACCACTCCGCTCGATCAGGTCAAGCGACGCACGGAAGGACTGTCGGTCATTCTGGTGGAGATCGACAAGGCTGTCGGCAACGGCATGACAATCAAGCCGATCGAGACAATGGTAAAGCACCAGACCAACGAGGTTTTCTACGACAACCTGCGGGTGCCGGCGGAAAACCTGATCGGTGAGGAAGGTAAAGGCTTCCGCTATATCCTCGACGGGATGAACTCAGAGCGGATTCTGGTTTCGCACGGCTCGCTTGGGGATTGCCGCTTCTTGATCGACAAGGCGGTGAAATACGCCAACGAACGGATCGTTTTCGACCGGCCGATCGGCCAAAACCAGGGTATCCAGTTCCCGATTTCCCGCGCCTATTCCGAATACAAGGCCGCCGACCTGATGGTGCGGGCCGGCGCGGCGCTGTTCCAGGCCGGCCAGCCCTGCGGCGAGCAGGCCAATCTTGCCCGCCTCCTGACCTCGGAAGCGGCATGGAATGCAGCGGAAGCGTGCATGCAGACCCACGGCGGTTTTGGCGTCGCCCGCGAATACGACGTCGAACGGCGCTGGCGCAGCGCCCGCATGTCGCGCATCGCACCGGTCTCGACCAACATGATCCTGGCTTTCCTTGGCCATGGTGTTCTTGGATTGCCGAAGTCTTACTGACAGCAAACCCGGCTATTTCTGCTCTTCAAGAAGCGCCTCGCCGCTGTCCTGGGCGAGTATCCGGTCGATGGCGTCGGCAAATCGGTCGAGCATCGCGTAGTCGGTAAGAAAGGAAGTCGAAACACTGTGGCGAGGCCCCGGGGCCTGCTCATGGAGTTGATCTCGATTTCCAGACAGACCGATACGGACATGCAGCGTTCCGGTGCGGTTGTATGGCCTGATCTCGATACGAAGACGCTCCTCAGTTCTGCCGTCGGTCCAGACGGTTTGCGTCCTCAGGCAAACCGGCTCGGCCTGCGGCAGCGGAAAGCCGCGGATACTGCGGGCGAAGTCCTGCAATTGCCGTTTGCCGAGTTCGGTATTTTCGATCCATCCCGCAAATCCATTGG
>JAPOIA010000224.1 GCA_029979185.1 Alphaproteobacteria bacterium
GGCTGTCGGCGTCAGAAGCCCGGCAAGCAGGCGCAATGCCGTGGATTTGCCACAGCCGGATGGTCCCAAAAGGGACAGAAACTCGCCCTCGCCGACAGTCAGGTCAAGGCCGGACAGCGCCAATGTACCCGAGGCAAAGCTTTTGCCTACGCCGGACATGACCGCAAGCCGGGTAACGTTCCCGGCCTGCATGGCTCTGGTTGCGGACATGACGGCTCCGCCTGCGGGCCTAATTTTTCGGCCTCAGGTTCAGCCCGAGGCCCTTGTTCACGAACTTCAGCGTATAGGACTTTGCGTAGTCGAGCTTTGGATCGATCACTTTTGCCTTCGCCATCTTCTCGAAGAAACTCTTCATCCGTGCGTCGGTCATGGCGCCGATGCCTAGCTTTGCCGTGTCGCCGGAATCGACAATGCCGTATTCCTTCATCTTCTGGATCGAGAAG
Source organism: Alphaproteobacteria bacterium (assembly GCA_029979185.1). Classification (GTDB taxonomy): domain Bacteria; phylum Pseudomonadota; class Alphaproteobacteria; order Rhizobiales; family Beijerinckiaceae; genus Terripilifer. Next base: position 444 of record JAPOIA010000224.1, read on the forward strand.
GCGATCTGCGCATCGGTCATTTCCGGATTCATCTTCTTGATGAGCGCATTGGCGGCCTTGTTGTCGCCGTAGAGGTAATTGTACCAGCCGATAATCGAGGCATCGACGAAGCGCTGCACAAGCTCCGGCTTTTTCGCCACCGTGTCGAGGCGCGCTTCGATGGTTGTTGAATAGGTATCAAAGCCCTGGTCGGCGGCAAGAAACAGGTTCGGCTTGAAACCGGCGGCCTTTTCGACAGCGAAGGGTTCAGCAGTGACATAGCCCTGCTGGACAGACTTCTTGTCTGCGATGAACGGTGCAGGGTTGAACGAATAGGGCTTGATCTGGCCGTCCTTGAATCCAAACGCCAGCTTCATCCACTGGTAGGCGGCGGCCTGCACTTCCTTGCCGATGATCATGGCGTTGGCCTTCGGCAGGTCGGTCCATTTATCCAGGCCTTGTCCGGGATGGGACATGAACACCAGCGGGTCCTTCTGGAACATCGCGGCGACCGTGATGACCGGGATTTTCTGCTCCACGGCGGTGAATGCCGGGATCATGTTGCCACTCATGTAGAAATCGACCTTGCCGGTGACAAGCAGCAGGCGGTTGTTGATCTGCGGACCACCCGGGCGGATGGTGACGTCGAGGCCGTATTTCTTGTAGGTGCCATCGGCAACAGCCTGGAAATGGCCGCCGTGCTCGGCTTCCGCCAGCCAGTTCGTGGCAAAAGTCACCTTGGTCAGTTTTTCCTGCGCTCGGGCAGGCGTTTGGGCTGCAAGCGCTATGGTGAAGATTGCGGCCGTAACCGCTGCTATTGATGTGGAACGTGTCACGACCTGGCTCCTGTTGACCGGTGCGGGTCCCCTGAATGGAATGGGGATGATGCGCCTGCGCGCCAGGTCCTTGTTGCGTTTTGTGTCAGCCGACGCAAGGTTAAAATCGTATCCAGTGGTGTTTGGCTGGTTAGGGGGAGCTGACAATGGCACGTTATCGGCGCTGGGAAGATGCCACCTGGCAGGATTGTTCGCCAGACTTGATGACCGGCGCCATCGCTGTCCTGCCGGTCGCTGCGGTCGAACAGCATGGACCGCATCTGCCGCTCGGGACGGATGCGATGATCATGGAGGGATATCTGGAGCGCGTTCACGAGCGTCTGCCCGCCGATCTCGATGTCCGCTTCCTTCCGATGCTGGCGATCGGCACGTCGAACGAGCATCTGGCATTTCCCGGAACACTTACCTTGCGACCGGAAACGTTGCTGCGGGTGCTGGCGGATATTGGCGACAGCGTTACACGCAGCGGGTGCAAAAAACTGGTTTTCCTCAATTCTCACGGCGGCAACAGTTCGGTGATCGATATCGCCGCCCGGGAGTTGCGGATTCGCCACGCCATGCTGACGGTGACGGTATCCTGGCAGCGTTTCGGCTATCCGGACGGCATGTTCGACGAACAGGAGATCGAGCATGGCATTCACGGGGGCGATGTCGAAACCTCGCTGATGCTTGCATTCCGGCCCGATCTGGTAAGGGCGGAGAACATCGCGAATTTCCCGCCGCGCAGCATCGCCATGGCGCGGGATAACAACTGGCTGCGGGCAGGGCGCCCAGCCGGTTTTGGCTGGATGGCGCAGGATCTTTCCGAAAGCGGGGTAATGGGAAATGCGGCGCTGGCGAGCCCTGAAAAAGGTGAAGCCTGCGCTGATTATGGCGCTACCGCCTTCATCGAACTGCTGCAGGATGTGGAAGTGTTCGACTTGCGGCAGTTGCGTGAAGGGCCTGTCTGAAAGACTTGCCTGACGCCCGAAAAAGGCGATCATCCAGCTTTTGTGCATATGCGATGAATGTCTGTTCATAATAAGCCCGATACGCCTGATTTTTTGTCAAATCGGCCAAAAAAAATCTTGCGTTCAGGTGAAAAGTCCCTATTTTCCGCCTTGCCCAATTTCGCACGTGCCTGTGGTCGCGTGCCGGTGGATGGGGGATCCGGACAAGAGGCCGGTTAACCTTTCCCAACAACCGGCAGCCGGAGGCGAAACCGGCGAACCCCGCTCAACGGGGGACGTGACTTAAAGCAACGACGGACCGGGCTTTTTCGTCTCTGCCAGCTTCCAAAACTGGCTTACCGAAGAGGCTTGTCTATCATTGCCGGGCGTGCGGTCAGGGACCCCCCTTACCAAACGATGGCCACAAAGATACGGGATTTCGATCCCGGGCAATCTATGTGTCCGACGGCGTAGCACCTGATCTGGCTCGCATTGCTGTTCGCAATGTTCGTCTGGTCCTGGCAGCATTGAATTTCCGTGCCGTGGCTCCACACCGCTGCCGGGAAGCCGATGGCCTGCCTACCGATGTAGTTCGTTTTGTGCGGAGTACCCGCACCATTGGAAGGATGCCGCGATGACTGAACGTATTCAGCAGTTCCTTGCGCAACGCCGTCAGGAAGGCCGCGACAATGGCCCGTGCCTGGTCGTCGATACCGATATTATCCGCGAAAACTACAATGCCTTCGCCAAGGCGTTGCCGGATACGCGCGTCTTTTACGCGGTGAAGGCCAATCCCGAGCCGAAGGTGTTGAAGCTGCTGGCCGATCTCGGCTCGTGCTTCGACACGGCTTCGGTTCAGGAAATCCAGATGGTGCTGGATGCCGGGGCAACGCCCGACCGTATGAGCTTCGGTAACACCATCAAGAAGGAACGCGATATTGCGCGCGCCTACGAGATGGGCATTCGCCTGTTCGCGGTCGATTGCGTCACCGAGGTGGAAAAGATTGCGCGCGCCGCTCCCGGCTCGAAGGTCTTCTGCCGTATCCTGTGCGACGGCGAAGGCGCCGAATGGCCGCTGTCGCGCAAGTTCGGCTGTGTGCCGGAAATGGCTCCGGAAGTGCTTGAACGCGCTCATCGCCTGGGACTGCGCGCCTATGGCATTTCCTTCCATGTCGGATCGCAACAGAGCAATCCGAAGATGTGGGATGCGGCGCTGCGCTCGTCCGCACAGGTGTTCCGTGAACTGGCCGATCGCGGCATCCATCTGCAGATGGTCAATCTGGGCGGTGGTTTTCCGACCAAGTACCTGCGCGACGTACCGGCGGTGAAGGCCTACGGCCAGGCAATTTTCCGCTCGCTGCGCAAGCACTTCGGCAACCGCATTCCCGAAACGATCATCGAGCCGGGCCGCGGCATGGTCGGCAATGCCGGCCTGATCGAGGCAGAGGTTATCCTGATCTCGAAGAAGGCCGAAAGCGACACGATGCGCTGGGTATATCTCGACATCGGCAAGTTCAACGGACTGGCCGAGACCATGGACGAGATGATCCGCTATCCGATCCGTACCGATGTGGACGGTGACGAGATGGAGCCCTGCATCGTTGCTGGTCCGACCTGCGATTCGGTGGACGTGCTGTACGAGAAGACGCCGTATCCGCTTCCCGTCAGCCTTTCGATCGGCGCCAAGGTGCTGATCGAGGGAACGGGCGCCTATACGACGACCTATTCGTCGATTGCGTTCAATGGTTTGCCGCCGCTGGAAACGCATGTGATCTAGCGAATGGTGAGTAGCGAATAGCCAACAGTGCTGCCGCTACTCACTGATACCGATCCCTACTCACCATTTTACTTCCTTGTCCCGAACGGCCGATTGCGTGCGCCCGATGGTGCGCGCGGTGCGAGGGTCGCCTGTACTCCCGAGAGGGGATTCAGATGACTGCATTTCATGCCGTAGACCGCGCTTTCGAAACCGGCGCCGTCGTTGCCGCCCTGCATCCGCTCGGAGCAGAAGCCGGGCTTGCCGTCATTCGCGACGAGCGAGCGACGGATGTTGCTGCGCGCGAGGCTTTGCTCGACCGGGCAATGGGTCCTGGCCGTTTCGCCAAGTCCAGCGAAATCCTGCGCAGCGGCCGGCTGCCTGCCGAGGGGCTGGCGCTTGCTGCTGTCGTCGATGATGTCTTCGCCGGTACTGTGCGGCTGTGGCATGTGCGCGCCGGTGCATGCGATGCCTTGCTGCTCGGGCCTTTGGCCGTCGATTCGCACTATCGCAGTTTCGGTCTTGGCGGCGCGCTGATGCGTGAGGCGATCGGACGGGCGGAAAGCTTCGGCTATGACGCGATCCTGCTTGTCGGCGATGCCCCGTACTATGACCGTTTCGGATTCAGCGCTGCCCATACGCGTCAGCTGGACATGCCGGGTTACTTTGATCGCGAACGGTTCCTGGGGCTTGAGCTTCGTGCCGGCTCACTTGCGGGCCAGAGTGGGGTCCTGCTGGCGACGGGCGAATTCGCCGCGGCCGCCGAGCCGGTGGCATTGATCGCGGCATGACAGGGAAAGTGGCCCGGAGTCATCAGGGCCACCGGATGTCGCTGACATTTTTTTGTATTTCGTCTTGCCTGTCATGGACCGAGGCGCCGGTACCGCGAAATATTCGTCTAAAGTGCGATAGGCCTGTGAGGACAGGCGTACTATACTAAGGTCTTACGGGATCAGGAGGCTTTTCCGGAGAGACGGA